>JBOGTX010000687.1:0-5927 GCA_050695695.1 Chloroflexota bacterium | reverse complement strand
GGTGATGGCATCACGTCACCGCCCCTTTTCTTTCGTGTGCTTCGTCGGCTCATTCGGGAGGCGTGCGACGACGGTCCACCTGGCTCGATCGCGATGACGGAACCGTCATGACAGGACCTTTGCGGCCCTCTATACTTATCACTGAGGGTCTGAAATAAATGACGTCCTGTTCATGACATCGTTGCCGCTTACGTCGGCAAATGACGCGGTGGTCTCCTCCGGCCCCACCGATCTCCCAGTCGTGGGGAGTGAGAAGGCTGTTCACCAGCCGCTCGCTGATGAACCGTTCCGCTCTCGTTGACTGACATTGGCGATCCTTCCGGGCGTGCGCCTCTGACCGACACCTGCGACCGCTGTGGCGCTCCGGTTGGCGACGATGCTCGGTACTGCTCGCGATGCGGTCGCCCACATGGCTTCACCGCCCGCCCAATGATCCAGCGAAAGTGGTGGCGAGTCCTGATTGTCGGTGCGATTCTCTACTGGGTGCTGGTGAAGCTGCTGGCGAGCTCCGGTAATCCGAACTTCGTCCCCACGGTTATCCTCATCGGCGCTTTTCTGGTGCCGGTCACCTTCGTCGTCTACCTGTACGAAAGCGGCGCGCTCTACGACATTCCGGTTCCGACCGTCGCCCTGACCTTCTTCTACGGCGGCATCCTTGGCGTGATCGCCGCCCAACTGCTCGAAAGCCAACTGGTCGCCGGCATGGGCTTCCTGTCGCTGCTGGCGGTCGGCTTTTCCGAGGAGCTGGCCAAGCCGCTCGGCGTTCTGTGGCTGGTCCGTCGCCACGAGTACGCCGGGGAGCTCCACGGATTGGTGCTTGGCGCCGCGGCTGGGATGGGCTTCGCGGCGCTCGAGACGATGGGCTATGGATTCACCGTCTTGCTGCTGTCTCACGGGAATCTGAGCGCTTTGGGGCAAGTCCTGCTGACCCGTGGCCTCCTGGCCCCGCTGGGCCACGGCACCTGGACGGCGATCGTCGTCGGCACGATCTGGCGCGAGCGCATGCGCGGCAAAGCCTGGCTCAATCGGCGCACCATCAAGGGCTTCGGGATCGCGGTGATTCTCCACACCCTCTATGACTGGACCGCGACCGCGGTGCCGATCGAGCTTCCGGTGCCGGGTTTGCTTCTCCACTGGCGTTTCATCGATCTGGTCATCCCGGCGATCGGCTTGCCCGTCCCCGGCCTGATCATCGGAGCGGTCGGCCTCTGGATCCTCTGGCGCATGTTCCGCGAATCCGAGCGCGACGGCGCGTCGCTCCGGTGGCTGATGGAGAGATTCAACGTGCTTCCGAGCCATGACAAAGTAGGTGGTGGAAAGTGACGATGAGCAATCGCCTGGACACAATCGAGACCGACGGAGGTTCCGATGGACAGTAATAAGCCACGTCCTGGGCCATCCCCCGAGCACCTCCCGGGCCCGAGGATTCCGGGCTGGGTTTGGTGGGCGATCTGCGCGGCGCTGATCGCCTGGAACGCGCTGACGTTCCTGGTGCCGCGCGGCCCGGCGACGATCACCCTATCCTATTCAGCCTTCGTGACCCAGGTGCAGAGCGGCAACGTGGAGAACGTCACCATCGCCGGTCAGAACGCCAGCGGCCAGTTGAAGAAGGCCATCCCGATCCCCGGCGCCACCCCGGTTCCGGCCACGACGCCGGGCCAGCAAGCGCGGCCTCCAACCTCCGATCACTTCGCGACCGTGCTCCCAGCGATGACGGGATCGAGCCTGCTGCCGCTTCTGGGGGCGAAGGGCGTGGACATTACCGTGGTCGACGTCTCGAACGGCTCGTGGGTGCTCACCTTGGCGACGAGCCTGCTCCCGATCCTCCTGCTGGTGGCCGTCATCGTCTACATTGGGCGGCAGATGCAGAAGGGCCAGCAGGGCGCGCTTGGATTCGGCAAGAGCAAGGCCCGGTTGTATCAAGCCGAGCGTCCGCCGGTCACGTTCGCCGACGTGGCGGGGGAGGACGAGGCCAAGGCCGAGCTGACCGAGGTGGTGGGATTCTTGAAGAACCCGAAGCCCTACCATCTGGTTGGCGCGCGGCTACCCCACGGCCTCCTGCTGGTTGGCCCACCCGGCACTGGCAAAACGTTGCTCGCCCGGGCGGTCGCCGGTGAGGCGCGCGTCCCATTCTTCAGTATCAGCGCCTCGGAGTTCGTCGAGATGTTCGTGGGCGTGGGGGCGAGCCGAGTGCGCGACCTGTTCGAACACGCCAAGGCGAGTGCTCCCTCGATCGTCTTTGTCGACGAGATCGACGCGGTGGGGCGCCAGCGCGGGGCCGGGCTGGGCGGCGGCAACGACGAGCGAGAGCAGACCTTGAACCAGCTCCTGGTGGCGATGGACGGCTTCGACGAGCGCGTGGAAGTGGTGGTGCTCGCCTCGACCAACCGCCCCGACGTGCTGGACCCGGCGCTTCTGCGCCCGGGCCGCTTCGATCGACAGGTGACGGTCGGGCTGCCGGACCGCGCGGGTCGGGTGCAAATTCTCCGCGTGCATGGTCGAGGTAAGCCGTTGGGCCAGGACGTGGATCTCGAGATACTCGGGCGCCAGACGCCGGGCTTCTCGGGCGCGGATCTGGCCAACCTGGTCAACGAAGCCGCGATCCTGGCGGCACGCGGTGGCCGGGGTCAGATTATCATGTCCGATTTCGCACGGGCGCTCGACAAGATCGTTCTGGGGGTCGAGCTTCCCCACTTACACCTGGAGGACGAGCGGCGCGTGGTGGCCTACCACGAGGCCGGCCACGCCCTGGTTGCCGTGTGCACACCGGGGACAGATCCCCTTCAGAAGGTCACGATCATCCCGCGGGGTCGGGCGCTTGGCGTGACCGAGCTCGTCCCGACAGACGACCGATTGAACTATCCGCGCGACTACCTACTTGGTCGACTCGCCGTGTTGCTTGGGGGACGAGCGGCGGAGGAAGTCGTGTATCAGCAGCCGACCACTGGCGCGGAGAACGACCTGGAAAACGCGACCCGGCTGGCGCGGCGGATGGTGGGGTCCTGGGGCATGGTCGAAAGCATCGGGCCGGTCCACTTCGACGACGCCTCGGGCAACGTTTTTCTCGGCCGCGATCTGGTCCAGACCCGTAGCTACTCCGAGGAGACCGGGGCAAGATTGGATCAAGCGGTGGCCGATCTCGTCGAGCAAGCGCGAGCGGAGGCGACGTCACTGATCACTAGCCATCGTGCCGAGCTTGACGCGATCGTCGTCCAGCTCCTCGAACACGAAACGATCGGCGGAGATGACGTGCGACAGATCGTTGGCGAAGCGGCCCAGCCGCCACGCCGCTCACTCACGCCGGCGCTTCCGCTTCACGAAGTCCCAGTCTGACGACAATCGCGTGATTGCTTCCCTCGTCGCCCAACGTGATCGTCTCGCCCGGCTGACGCTCACCGTCGAGCTCGACCCAGGCCACGCCGCGTCCAACGTGGTCGGGGTTGTCGACGCGAATGTCGTACCGCGCTCCCCGGAAGCGGCAGCGAAGCGTGAAGCCGGGCCAGTCCACTGGAATGACCGGATCAACCCGTAGCTGGTCGCCGCGAAGCTTTAGTCCGAGCACCTCTTCCAGCCAGACCCGATACATCCAGCCGGCGGAACCGGTGTACCAGGTCCAGCCTCCCTGGCCGACGTGACCTTCGAGCGCGTACACGTCGGCCGCCACGACGTACGGCTCGACCCGATAGCGCGCCACGTCCTCGGGCGTTCGCGCGTGCTCGACCGGGTTCAGCATCCGGAGGATCTCGACCGCCCGGTCTCCCTTGCCCTGTCGGGCGAATGCCATCGCGACCCAGAGCGCGGCGTGGGTGTACTGCCCACCGTTCTCGCGAACGCCCGGCGGATACCCCTTAATGTAGCCCGGATCGGGCGACGAATTCTCAAATGGCGGGGTGAACAGCAGGACAAGTCCCTCGGCCGTGCGAACGAGACGCTCCCCGACCGCGCTCAGCGCCCGTTCGACTCGCGCCGGGTCCGCCGCGCCGGAGATCGCGGCCCACGACTGGGGAAGCGAATCGATTCGCGCCTCGACGCTCTCCTGTGAGCCCAGGGGCGTTCCATCGTCGAAGTAGGCGCGCCGATACCACTCGCCGTCCCAGGCGTGCTCCTCGACGGCGGACGCCAGGCGTTCGGCTTCCGAGCGGTACTCCCGCGCCTCCGCGCTCTGCCCACGCCCGTCCAGCAATTCGGCGAAACTATCCAGCACGTCGGCGAGGAACCAGGCTAGCCAGACGCTCTCGCCTCGTCCAGCTTCCCCGACCCGGTTCAACCCATCGTTCCAATCGCCGGTGCCGATGAGCGGCAATCCGCGCGGGCCCCGGGTCATCCCCCGGGCGATCGCCCGTCGGCAGTGATCGAGCAGCGAGGATACGTCGGTGGAGATCGTCGGTACGAAGTACGCCTCGGGCTCGCCATCGGCGAGAAGGTGCCCCTCGAGGAACGGCGTCGTCTCATCGAGGATCCCCACGTCACCGGTCACCCGAACGTACTGAGCCGTGGCGTACGGTAGCCAGAGCCGGTCATCGGAAATTCGGGTCCGCACGCCTGCTCCAGACTGGGCGTGCCACCAGTGCTGGACGTCGCCCTCGACGAACTGGCGGGAAGCCGCGAGGAGGATCTGCTGTCGCGCCACCTCGGGCCTGGCGTAGACGAGGGCGAGACAGTCCTGAAGCTGGTCGCGGAAGCCAATGGCACCGCCCGATTGATAGAAGGCCGAGCGGCCCCAGACGCGACAGGAGAGCGCCTGGTAAAGTAGCCAGCGATTCAGCAGAAAGTTGACGGCGACGTCCGGGGTCTCCACTTGGATTGTCCCGAGCAGCTCATCCCAGGAGGCGCGCGTCTTTTGAAGCGCCTGCTCGACCCGAATGGGATCCCGAAAGCGTTCGACAAGTCGGCGTGCCTCGGCAGGGTCCGTTGCCTCACCCAGGAGAAAGGTTACCTCCGATTCCGCCCCCGGGTCGATCTCGACCACCACTTGCAGCGCCGCGCAAGGGTCAAGGCCGGCCCCGGTCGCGCCGGAGAGCGACTGACGCACGAGCGCGGCGGGTTGGCGGTACGATCCATTTCGACCGAGAAACTCGGCCCGATTGGTGGTGTGGCTCAGCGACGCCGGACTTGCACTCAGGAAGGCGACTCGACTCCCGAAATCGGGATGGTAGGCGTTACGCGCGAACAGGGACCGACTTTCGGCATCCCAATTGGTCACGACGTGCATTTGGGTTTCCTCGCGACTGGTCCCGAGGACCCAATCCAGGTAAGCGAAGATGCTGAGCTGACGGCGGCGCGACGAACGGTTGCGCAGGCGCAGGCGCTGAATCCGGACCGGCGCGCCCCCCGCCTCATCGAGCGGCACGAAGGTCACGAGCTCCTGCTCGATCGCATGACTGTTGTGCTCGAACACGGTGTAACCCTGGCCGTGGCGCGCCCGGTAGGCGTCAAGCTCGCGGATGGGGGTCGCCGTTGGAGTCCAGGACACGTTCAGATTCTCGTCGCGAATGTAGATCCCCTCGCCGGGGGGATCGCTCACCGGATCGTTGGACCAGGGAGTGAGCCGGTTGGCCTGAGAGTTCGCGGCCCAGACAAAGCCTGCCCCGGACTCCGAGACGAGCGCGCCGAAACCCGGGTTGGCGAAGACGTTCACCCAGGGCGCCGGAGTACGCGCGCCGGGCCCCAGGTAAATCGCGTACTCCTTCCCGTCGGGGCTGAAGCCGCCCAGCCCGTTGAAATACGGCAACCGCAAGAAGGGTAGCGGTGCCGAGGGCTCTTCGTTCGCGCGCCGCGCGATGGCCAGAGGGGGTGGCACTTTCGCGACCTCGGGCCGGAGCCCGAGCTGTTGGATAAGTGGACCGCGCGCGGCGACCAGCACGACCCTGGCCACGGCAAAGAGGAGCGTCTGGTCGCTCTCGGCCATGAGCTCAACGGAGCGCAAA
>JBOGTX010000686.1:0-2582 GCA_050695695.1 Chloroflexota bacterium | reverse complement strand
GTCCTGGCCTTCCCTTACCCGATTTGGCGTTGGCTTTCTGGTTGCCCAGACCTGGGATCCGGTGGCCGGTCGGTTTGGCGCACTGCCATTCATCTATGGGACGCTGATCACCTCGATCGTGGCCCTGGTGGTCGGCGGCCCGGTCGGACTGGGCACGGCGATCGCGCTGAGCGAGCTCACCCGGGGCTCGCTTCGAGATGTTCTGTCTTCGCTCGTCGAGCTGCTCGCCGCGATTCCCAGTGTCGTCTATGGACTCTGGGGAATCTTCGTGCTGGCCCCGGTTCTCCGCCAAACGGTCGAGCCGGCGCTCCGCGATTCGTTGGGATTCGTTCCACTCTTCACCGGACCGGCGTACGGGGTCGGAATGCTCGCCGGCGGGTTGATCCTGGCGATCATGATCGTGCCCACGATCGCGGCAGTGAGCCGAGACGTTCTGCGTGCCGTGCCAGCCGATCAACGCGAGGCGATGCTGGCGCTTGGCGCGACGCGCTGGGAGGCGATCCAGGGCGCGGTCATTCCCTACGCGCGCACCGGCATCATCGGAGGGATGATCCTGGGCCTGGGGCGGGCGCTTGGCGAGACGATGGCGGTGACCATGGTCATCGGAAACCGGCCTGCGGTTTCCGCCTCTCTGTTCGCGCCGGGCTATACTCTCGCGTCGGTGATCGCGAATGAGTTCAGCGAGGCGGCGACCGATCTGCATCTGGCTGCCCTGGTCGAGATCGGCCTGGTTCTCCTCGGCGTGACCGTCATCGTCAACGCGAGTGCTCGCCTTCTCGTCTGGCAGATCAACCGTCCTTATCGTCCCGCCACCGACGGGAAAGCCGATCGATGAGGAAGCAAGCGTCGATCGCCTGGCACCGCAAGCTTCGAAACGTGGTGATGATTGGCTCTTGTATTGCCGCGTTGTTTCTTGCCGTGGCGGTGTTGGTGCTGGTTTTGGGTTATGTGGTCAGCAAGGGCGCGGGCAGCGTCGATCTTGCCTTTTTCACCCAGACACCCCGGCCGGTCGGCGAAACCGGGGGTGGGATGGCGAACGCGATCGTCGGCACCCTGATTCTCATTGGGATCGCGATCCTGGTCGGCCTTCCGATCGGGGTCGGCGCCGGAGTGTACCTGGCGGAGGACGGGCGTGGCCGGCTCGCGACCAGCGTGCGTTTCGCGTCGGACGTGCTGACCGGTGTCCCTTCCATCACCATCGGTATCTTCGCGTACGGCCTGCTCGTTGTCCCTCTCAAGAGCTTTTCGGCAATCGCCGGCGGGTTCGCGTTGGGAGTGATCATGCTGCCGGTCGTCGTCCGAACGACCGAGGACGCGGTGCGTCTGGTGCCGGACGCGCTTCGCGAAGGAGCGCTAGCGCTGGGCGTTCCTCGTTGGAAGACCATCGTGACGATCATTCTGCCGACCGCGATCAGTGGGATTGTCACCGGGGCCATTCTCGCGATCGCTCGGGTGGCGGGCGAGACCGCGCCGTTATTGTTCACCGCGTTTGGAAACCAATTCTGGAGCTGGAGTGTTCGGCAGCCGATCGCGGCGCTGCCACTCCAAATCTTCGTGTACGCGATCTCTCCGTACGACGACTGGCACCGACAGGCCTGGGCCGGCGCACTGGTCCTGGTGGGGCTGGTATTGGCCATCAGCCTCGGCGCGAGACTGATGGTTCGTCGGAGAGCCCGGGGAGGATAGATGCTTCCGTTACGAGTGACTCCGATCGTGTCGAATCCGATCGAAGCCCGTCCAGCGGCGGTCCGGGGAGAGCGGCACCGGCTCGAAGCAATGCACCTGATGGCCTGGTACCGGCAGCGGATGGCGATCCGCGACGTCAGCCTGGGATTTGGTCGGGGAAAGATCACCGCGATTATCGGGCCATCCGGTTGTGGAAAGTCCACGTTGATTCGGTGTCTGAACCGGATGCACGACTTCACGCCGGGCGTGCGCATCGCGGGAAGTGTTCTGCTAGACGGCGCGGACATCTACGCCCCGGGCGTCGATCCGGTGCTGGTGCGGCGTCGCGTCGGGATGGTATTCCAGCGCCCCAATCCATTTCCCACGATGTCGATCTTCGAGAACGTCGCGGCCGGACTGCGATTGAACGGCATCCCGACCGGAAAGAACCTACCGGATCTGGTGTGGGAAGCGCTGGACCGCGTGGCGCTCTGGGATGAGGTGAAAGACAAGCTGCGTCAGCCAGGAACGGCCCTGTCCGGCGGTCAGCAGCAGCGGCTCTGCATCGCGCGGGCGCTGGCGATCGCTCCCGAGGTCATTCTCCTGGACGAGCCGACCGGAGCCCTGGATCCGGTGGCCACCCTGAAGATCGAGGAGCTGCTGCGCCAACTCAAAGCTGACTACACCATCGTCATCGTGACGCACAACATGCAACAGGCGGCCCGGGTCTCCGACGTGACCGCCTTTATGCTCGCGGGCCCCGACTTGATTGGATCGTTGGTCGAGGTGGGGCCGACCGCGCAGGTCTTCACCAGCCCGAAGGATCGACGAACCGAAGAGTACATCACCGGGCGATTCGGTTAGGCAATTTGGAAAGCCTCTAGTCGCATGAATGTCGGAGGAGGAATGGCAGGACG
>JBOGTX010000685.1:0-3137 GCA_050695695.1 Chloroflexota bacterium | reverse complement strand
GCATCGATCCACGCCGCCGCCGGTGACCCCGGTCGACGGTGTCGCGCCGCCCCGCGACACACCAACGCGGTGGACCGGCGGAATCGTCCAGAGGTTCCGGCGGCTCGGCCACCGCGGCCGGGGCGCTCCCACTTACGAGGACTTCAACTACATCGAGGCGGTCCATCGCCTGGGTCCACAGATCGACGCGCTGCTCAATGGGTCGGCGGGTCGCGACGGGCTGATCGCCATCTTGAATCGGCGTCGGTTCGGGACGTTCGACCCCTGGCGGCGGCCTCGGCGCTGGCGCAAGGGCGACAGCGGCGAGGTGGACCCCGATCGTCCGGAGAATCTGATCATCGCGCCGGCCACCGCCTTTCTCAAAGGGCGTCGCCAGCCCCGCGACGACAGTCAGAAGGACTTTGCCAACGTCGTTCTGCTCGACGTCAGCGGGAGCGTCGTCCAGCGTGGCTACCGCAGTCGGAAGTTCGATCAGCTCATCGATACGATGGTCGTCTTTTGCGAGATCCACGAGCGGCTGAAGCTGCCCTACGAGCTGGTCGCCTTCAGCGACCGTCACACCGTCCTGCGGGGCTTCGACGACTGCCACTTTCAAAGCCTTCAGATCGATCCAACGTCGTCCTACGTCCCCAAGGATCTCAGCTACGTCGTTCACGAGATGTACCAGGCGGAGCACGCCGAGACCCAGGAAGCCCCTTGCCTCGACCGCGCGATCGCCGATCTTGGCGAGCAGCGTGGCCTCAAGACCGTGTTTATGATCACAGATGGAATCAGTAGCGATCGCCAGGCGCTGACCGAGCGCCTGGTCGAGATCGAGCGGCGAAATCAAGTGGTGCCGCGCAACCAGCGCCTGATGCTGCTCGCCTTCGGCGTTGGACTGGCCGAGGACGAGTTCAGGCTGTCCTACCAGCCGCGGGTCGACGATCAGCCGATCCAATGCTCGACCGGGCAGTTAGTCCGAACGGTGGAAGCCTTACCGACGATCGTCTGCGACAGCGTCGACCGGCGAATTCGGACCGCCTAACCGCCCAGCGGTGGGGTCGGGGCCGGGGTGGGTGGGACTTCCAGGATTGGCTGGACCCGGTCGCGGAGCGCGTGCAGCGCGTTCTCCGGATGAACCGAGCCGCTCAACGCGCCAGACAAATCGTCGTAGTTCGGCTCCGCGGATGGCGGCCAGACCGGAATCGGGTGTCCGACTTCGACGCTCTGGACGTACGCCTGGTGGCCATCCTCCGGATACAGCGCCTCGAACTCCTTGGAGCGCGCGAGCGACTCCCGCGCCGGAACGTAGGCGTGCTCCGGAGCGTCCGGCAGGTGCCGGGTCAGGTAGTTAATCAAGAGCCAGGCAGCGTCTGGATTGCGCGACGCTTCAGGGATGCCGTAGCCGGACATGTAGTAGACCGAGGTTTGGGTCTCCGCTCGCGGCAGCATCGTCACGCCCCACTTGAACTTCCAGCCCGGAGGCGGAGTGGGAGACGCCGTCGCGGTCGGGGTCAACGACACGCCAAGCTCCCGTTGCAGGTACGGCGGCAGCAGGTTTCGCTGATCCATGAACGTGGCGGTCATCGCCGCGCGCCCGACGAACCAGAGGCCAAGGCTCCGATTTCCTTGCTCCGTCGGCATCATGTGCTGAGTCAGCCCGAGATCCACGAACCACTGTAATGCCTCGGTGGTTCGGGGGTCGTCGAGCCATCGCGCGTCCGGGTCGTCCACGCCGTCCTGGGGAATCACGCCAAACTCCTCGACGAAGGGAACCAGCGCCTGGGTCGGGTCGGTCACGAACCCCACCACCGGGCGTTTTTGCCCGGCCTTGGCCTCGATCAGGCGGCCATCCGCGACGAAGTTACTGGTTGTCCAACCCAGATCCGGCGTTTGAATCTTTGCCTGATTGAAAAGGTCCTGATTGTAGAACACAACGAACGGCACGAGCTCGGAAGGGATCGCCAACTGCTTGCCGCGATACTGGAAAGCCTCCATCGTCGTGGGAAAGAGGTCGTCTGGCTGGAAGTCCGTCTGCTGGTAAATGTACGGATGGAGGTCGATCAGATCGGTTGGATTGCTCATCAACTGGATGTCCTGGTTGGTGAGCGCCACGACGTCGGGAGACAGGTCGGTGTTGGTGAGTGCCTCGATCGCCGTCGAGACGTCGCCATTACGAATCTTTCCGAACTGATCGAACACCTTGACCGTGATGTTGGGATTATCGCGCATAAACGGGACGATGCGCTGTTGAACCGAGGCGCCAATCGCCGGGGTGTCCACCCAGACCACGAGGTTGACCGCCGCCGGTCCGGTCGGAGCGACCGCGCAGGCGACGACGATGGTCACCACCAGGAGGCTGAGAAACGCGGCGCGCAAGCGGAGGATCGACCGCCCGCGGTCAGGAGCCAGATTCGCGAGGCCGCGCATCACGTTAGCTTACGCCATCGTTCACCGAAAGTTCGTCGAACGTGGAACGAGACGTCTTCAGGAGCGCGTATTCCAGGCTATCGGCAAGGGCAAGCCAGCTTGCCTCGATGATATTCGCCGAGCTGCCCACGGTTCCCCACCGATCCTTACCGTCGCCGGTTTCAATCGATACTCTCACGACCGCTCCGGTGCCGTCGTTTCCGTCGAGCACACGCACTTTATAATCGACCAGCTGAACATTTGCAAGTTCTGGATAAAATTGCAACAACGCCTTGCGAATCGCGGCGTCCAGCGCGTTGACCGGGCCATTGCCCTCGGCGGCGGTATGAAACACCGCATCGCCGACCCTGATCTTCACCGTCGCCTCGGAGACGATCCCATTGCCACGGCGGCGCTCCACCAGCACCAGAAAGTCGACGAGCTCGAATGGCGGTCGGTAATCCGGCTGGAGGCGGCGAATCAACAGCTCGAAACTCGCTTCCGCCGCCTCGAACTGAAAGCCTTCGCTCTCCAACTGCTTCAGCGTCTCCAGAACCTGCCGAACGTCGGTCGACTGACTGGTGAGGTCCAATCCGTATTGTTGCGCCTTGGCGAGGACGTTGCTGCGGCCGCTCAGCTCGCTGACCAGGATCCGCTGCCGATTGCCGACCAGCTCCGGCGCGATGTGCTCGTAGCAGCGGCTATTCTTTAAGACCGCGTTCACGTGCAGGCCGGCCTTGTGCGCGAAC
>JBOGTX010000684.1:0-4017 GCA_050695695.1 Chloroflexota bacterium | reverse complement strand
GCACCCTCAGCGCCTGGCACCAGCAGGGCATCGTCGTCGCCGGTCGGGAGCGGGTCACGATCGTCCGGCCTCACGCGCTGGTGGCGATCGCGAGCCAGCTCACCGCGGATCGTCCAATCTCCCCGGGCGCATCGATCGTTGCGCCCGCGCAAAGACAGACGCGTTCGGCTAACTGAACATGGAGGTGGTAGGGGGACCGAAGACCGAGGCGACCTGGGCAACGCCCGGGGAGGAGTGAGACATGACGAGCTCTCGAAATGGACCGGTGCTGGTACCGCTCGATGGAACGCCGGCTTCGGAGCAGGCGCTGTCGTGGTCGACCTATCTGGCCCAGCGTCTGAGCGGTGGCCTCCTTCTGGTTCACGCGGTTGAACGTCAAGGAGGCCACGCAGCGTCGGAGGTCGAGGTCGGCGAGCTTGCCCTTCCAGAGGCGATCACCATGGCCCGGGCGCTCGAGACCGCGATTCATCTGGTTCACGCCGATGAGACCTACACGGTATTCTCGGATTTCCCCTACCTCGACGTCGCGAGCATTGTCGCGTTGACCGACGATTCCGAGCAGTACCTGCGGAGCACCGCGAGCCGGCTGAGCGATCAAGGAATTCGGGTCACGATCGAGCGCGACTGGGCAAACCCGACCCGGCCATTCGGGGCGCCGTCGCCCGATGCCATGCATCGGTGGTCGTGATGGCGACCCACGGACGATCCGGGGTGAGTCGCCTGGTTCTCGGCAGCGTCGCCGACGCGGTTATCGACCAGGCGAACATTCCGGTCGTGCTCATCGGGCCCCGCGCTCTTGAGAAATCGCGTCGCCCGTTGGCCGGGATCGGCGCGGCGGCTTAACCGTGGTCATGCCAGGAGCAGGACAGGTGGCCTAGCGTGGTGATCGTTGAGATCTTTGCGCTCGCACAAAGACGGAGAGCTGATCGTTGCCTACTGTGGTGATTGGGGAGAAGCATTCTCCCCCGAGCCGGGTGAAGTCGGCGAGGAGGACTCGTGGCCTACGTCATTACCGAAGCCTGCATTGGCGTCCTGGATCAGTCCTGTGTCGACGTTTGCCCGGTCGATTGCATCCACTTCGAAGCCGGGACCGACCGTATGCTCTTCATCAACCCGGAGGAATGCATCGACTGCGGCGCCTGCGAGCCCGCCTGCCCGGTGAACGCGATCTATCCGGAAGACGCGGTACCCGGCGACCAGGAGCCGTTCATCGAGATCAACGCGCTGTGGTACCGGGATAGCGAAGCGGCGCGGGCCAGGGTGGACCAGTGGAAACCGATCGAGGCATCCACCGGTTAATGCCGTCCGTCCGAAATGGGGGAGCCGCCAGGCCATCTCTCGGCGGGGCACCAGGGTTGGTGCGTTGTTGCCATTGGCGAGGATGCTGCCCCATTTCAGAAAGGACCATGCCAGAACAGCGATTACGCGGACGAGCGGCCGCCGTTACATCCCACGCTGCCCGATCCGAAGTATCAGCGGCTAGCGCGAGACCGTCGATGAGCTGCTCGTCATGATTGGACGTTGCTCGGGGCGGTGGCGATTCGCGTCTCGCCGGACGCGCCACCAGGTCAGGGCACCCACCAGCAACCCGGTTCCCCCGTAGATCGCGCGGGCCCAGATCTCGCCCGAATCCGTCCCGGCCAGCACACCGTGACCGAGCGCCAGGAGGAAGGCGCCGAAGGTCAGGTAGTGGATCGCCCGCCAGGTCTCGTAGCCGATCGACCGGCGCACGTAGAAGCTCCCCACGATCACCACCATCAGGTACAGGGCCACGATACCGAGCGCGACCTCGGTTGGGCGATAGGGCGCGGTGAACGGCACGAATAGCTCTTTGAGCTGGAAACCGACGTACTGGTCGCCTAACAGAGCGAAGATGTGCAGGCCAACGAAGGCGAGCGCGATGAGCGCGGTGACCTGGTGGACGTCGAACGTCCGCCAGCGCGCGAGCAGCGCGTCCATCAGCTTGGTCCGGACCAGCAAGCCGAAACACACCGTGAGCGTCAGCAGGGCATAGGCCGAGAAGCCGGCTGCCCGGGCGACGTACCAGAACGTGTGGTCGACCGGCCCCGTCGGCACGGGGGCGGGTGGCGCCGGTAACGGGCCGGTCAACTCGACCTGGACCGGCCCGGATGGATCGAGCTTGAATGTCGCCGTCAGCCCGGGACTACCGGTCTTGAGCAAGCCGCTGGCCGGGCTGCCGAGTTGGAATTGGCCGGTGCCTTGCTCGTCCAATTGGCCACTCGCCGGGCCGGTGGTCGCGGACACGCCCGGACCGCTCAGGGTGTACGTCCCCGCGAGGAGTAGTAACTGGTTTCCATCGCCGGCCGTTTGCGCTCCGTTTGGCTGAACGTTGAGGTCCAAGCGCCAGCCGCTGCCGTCGGCCGCGTTGGCGCTCAAGAGGAGTCGCGGCGGACGTGTCTGGACAATCACCGCCTGACCGGTCAGGCGTCGGGGACCGTTCGCCGCGGCGTTCTCCGCGAGCGCCGAGCCCGCTCCGAGGATCAAGAGCAGCGCGGCCAGGACCGGAACGGCCCACCTACCGCTCATGCTGGATCTCGGGGAAGCGTGCCGACCGAACAACCCGGCCGTCGCCCAGCGCCAGCAAGCCGGCCGCGTCGGTCTGATCGTCCAGGAAGCGCGATCCCTCGCGCGAGCCGAGGAGCAGCGCCACCTTCGCGAGCGTCTCGGCCCGGACTGCCGCACCGGCGAGGACAGTTGCCGACCGGACGTCGGTCCGGCCGGGCCGGCCGGTGCGGGGATCGATCAGGTGGTGCTGCGCCTCGCCCGCTCGATACCAGTGCCGACGCGCCACCGTCGACGTGGCCACCGCGCCCTCGCGGACCGCGAGGACGGCCAGGTCGCGATCGGGCTGGCGCGGGTCCTGGATCCCGACCGTCCAGGGGCGTCCGTCGGCACGGGTGCCTCGGCAGGACAGGTCGCCGCCCGCGTCGATTCCGAAGCCGGCGAAAATGCCGAGCCGCTCCATTGCCCGATCCACCGTCCAGCCCTTACCGATACCCCCCAGGTCCAGGCCGGCTCCTTTCGGGAGAACGATCGTCCGCGTCGCCGAAACCAGGTGGACGTCCCGCCAGCGAGGCCTGGGGCCAATCGGCGGGAGGACCGGGTCATCCAGCTCCGGCGGCACGTTCTCGAAGCTCCGGTCGTAGCCAGCCGCGACGAGCGCGCCCAGGATGGTTGGATCGAACACGCCCTTGGTCGCGCGGGCAACCTCGAGCGCCGCCGCGACGACCGCGAATAGGAGCGGCGAGGCATGAAACGGCTCGCCGGCCCGGCGGTTCATTTGCGACAGCTCACTTTCCGGGCGGAAGCGGCTGAGTGTCGCCTCGACCTGGACGAAGAGAGCCTCGACCTCGCGCAACGCGGCCGTGGCGCTTTCCGGTCGGTCTGGCGCGACCACCACCGCGACGACGTCGGTGTTCATCGCCCGAAAGCGGCGCGACACCTCGTTCACGGACCTCGCACCGTCCCGAGCGCGACCGTCATCACGCTCACGAGCCGCGCGTCCGAAAGGTCGGGCCGGCACTGGATCCGTTCACGTTCCCGCCGTCGTCGCTTGACTGAGTCTGAATCTGGCTGATCATCTCGTCGAGAGTCGGTGCCGACTGAGCCACGACCTGAGCCGGCGGTGGGGCCGCGTGGGCGGGCGGTGGTCCGGTCACGATGGCCTGGTAGGCGCAGGCCGTGGCGAGAAAGCTGAGCGTGACGATGGCCCAGCGAACTGGGGCTTTGTGCCGAACCGAAGTTCGTCGTGTCGTTGCCATGGGCATCTCCTGGCAATTAACCGTAAGCCGCAAGCGGCTCCGCGATCAGATGGAAGCCGCCTCGCGAATTCCTCTTTCACTTTCTAGCCTACACTTGCTTCCTGAGAATCAGCTTGGAGGCGCCATGGATCGACGACGTTTAACAGACGTTTAACAATCTCTGCCAATGACGGATTGATGGGACGGCGACGGCGCGAAACCGCCGATGATCCGTGGCGAAGAGGTCCCTTCACCC
>JBOGTX010000683.1:0-3190 GCA_050695695.1 Chloroflexota bacterium | reverse complement strand
GCTCTGGCGGCTCGCGCGGCGCTCCCGAAGCGGCCTGGCAGTCCCTTGTCGTCGGGGTTTTCCTGGTCGCCTGCGTCGGCATCGGGCTTTTCGTGGTCGCGCGCGGCCGAGCCGCCACCGAATTTTCAGTTCCCCGCCTATGGCGAGTGACCGGGCCCACCCCGCGCGACAACCGTTCGTCCATTGACCGGCGCGTCGAGCGTCTCTAAACTCTTCCCGAGGAATACGACCCGAAGGGAGGGGGGATGATGCCCCGCGACCTGGAGATCCGCCCGCTGCGTCCGGAGGAGATCGAGCGCTTCGTCCAATTCTCGCACTATACCTTCGCCGGGCGCTCGCCCGAGCAGCGGCGGGTCGACTTCGCCGGACGGGTCAGGCCGGAGCGCGACATCCTGGTCGCCTTCGAAGCCGGCGAGATCGTGTCCCAGGTCATGATCTACGAGTTTCAGGTCTGGATCGACGGCGTGCGCTACCCAACCGGGGGACTGGCCAACGTCGCCACCGCGCCGGAGCAGGCGCGCCGGGGCTACGCCCGCCAGGTCTTGCGCGCGTCCTTTCGCTGGATGCGCGACGAGCTGGGCCAGTGCCTCTCGACACTCTACCCAACGGTCTTTCCGCTGTACCGCGGCCTGGGCTGGACTCTGGCCGACGACTCCCGACAGATCTCCGGCCCGCCCGTCGCCTTTCGGCCGAACCCCTCGCTCCCGAGCGATCCCGAGGGGCAGATCGTCCGGCGGACGGCCGAGGCCGGTGACGTCGATATGCTGGCGCCACTCTACGACGCCTTCGCCCGCGAGCGCTCCGGTTACCTCGATCGCCCCCGCTGGTGGTGGGAAGCCCGGGTGCTCGGGCTCGTTCGCGACGACCCGAGCTGGATCGGCCGGTGGTACGACTCGGCGGGCGTTCTGGCCGGTTATGTCGTCTACTCTTTCGAGGGACCGTCGGTCTCGCGCCTGCGGGTCTACGAAGTCGTCGCGCTCCGGCCCGAAGCCTATCAGGGGATCCTGACCTTCCTCGCGGCGCACAACCTCACGAAAGAGGTCGTCATCTCGGCCGGGCGCGATGTCCCCTGGCGCTCTCTGGTGGCGAACCCCCACCTGATTCAGGTCGAAGCGCGGGATCAGGCCAATTTCATGCTGCGCGTAGTCGACTTTCCGCGGACGATCGCCCGGCGCCCCGCCCCGAATCTCGCTGGTCTGCCGCCGGTCGCCCTTCGGGTGATCGACGAGAGCGCTCCCTGGAACCAGGGGACCTGGCGGATCCAGGCCGGCGATCGCCACTGGAACGCGACCCCCGACCCGGAGGCCACACCCGGGGCGACCGCGGACATCTCGACGATCGGCGCCCTGGTCAGCGGGTTCAGCAGCGTCGCCGAGGCAATCGAGCTCGGAACGCTTCGGGGCGACGACGGGGCACGGCCGACGCTGGAGGCGCTGTTCCAGACCAGGTATCCGCCCACCAGTCGCGATCATTTCTAGAGCCAGAGGAAGCAACCGGAATTTTGCTCGCGATGCCGAGGGGAGAGAGGTCTCCCCGGCCGGCAGATATCCGGGATGCTTCATGGAGCTGAATCAGAAGGAGAGAAGCGGTGAAAATCACCGATCTAGAGCTGATCTCGGTCACCGCGCCGCCGTTGCCCGTGCCGATGCACCCGGCCTGGGTGCCCGGGCTTGCCGTGAGCCGTCGAGGGGCGGTGATCGTGAAGATTCACACCGACGAAGGGATTGTCGGGCTGGGAACGCCCGGCTACGTGGCTCCCGGGGCTTTCGAGAGCTGGATCAAGCCCCAGCTCATCGGGAAGGATCCGTTCGCCGTCGAGCAACACGCGAAGACCCTCCGGATGGCGAACGGGTGCTGGGGGATCGAGATCGCCCTCTGGGACATCATCGGCAAGGCGTGCGGCCAGCCGCTCTACAAGCTGTGGGGCGGCCACGCCGATCGGGTGCCGGCCTACGCGAGCTTCGTCGAGGTCCGCTCGGGCGAGCAGCGCGCCGAAGACGTCATCCAGGCCCGCGAGGCGGGCTACCGCGCGGTGAAGCTGCGGATCCACGACTGGACATTCGAGGCGGACGTCGCCCAGGTGGAAGCGGTGTGCAAGGCGGTTGGCGACACCATGGCGATCCTGGTCGACGCCAATCAGGCCCAGCAGCCGGGCACCCAGCAGCCCGAGCCAGGGCCGGTCTGGACCGAGCAGCGGGCGGTGCGGACGGCGCGTGCGCTGGAGCAATTGGGGGTCTACTGGCTCGAGGAGCCGCTCGATCGCTACAACTACGAGGGGCTGAGCCGCCTGTGCGCCGCGGTCGAGATTTTGATCGCCGGCGGCGAGAACAATCGCGGTCTGCACGAGTTCCGTTCGCTGATCGAGCAGAACTGCTACGACGTGATCCAGCCCGAGGCGCTGGCTTCGGAGGGGATCGGCCAGCTCCGGAAGGTGGCGGCGCTCGCCGAGCTGCACCACAAGCTGGTCGCGCCCCATCACGGCGGCGGCGGCATCGGCCTCGCCGCGCACCTGCACCTCTGCGCGGCGATCCCCAACGCGAGCTACCTGGAAGTCTGGCACGATCCGCCCTGCATGACCGGCGACCTGTTCCAGTGGTACCTGAAAGAGCCCCTGCGGGTCGATTCGGCTGGGAACGTCGTGGTGCCCGCGAAGCCCGGCCTTGGGGTGGAGCTGGACGAGGAGAAGCTCGCGCGGTATCGGAATTGAGGCAGGCGTGGCCTCACCCCCTCGCCCCCTCTCCACCGGAGGTGGCGAGGGGGAAGACGACGCGCGACCGACGCGGCGCGGCTCACGCTCCGCCGCGCGCTGCCAGGTCCGCCCGGCGAGCCAGCTCGTCTCGGACCGGCTGGAACGAGACGCGATCGAAGAGGAGGAAGATCGATCGGATCCTTCCGTCTTCGACGACGTGCCACTCGATCGTGGGCAGCGCGCCGGCCGGGGAGTCGGTCACGAAGTCGTAGATCACGCAGACGTCGTTGCCCTCGACGACGGTCTTCTGGACGTCGTTGCGCAGCACGATCGGGCTCAGCCGCTGGAGCGCCGCGATGTAGGCTGCCGCCCCCGGGTCGTCGAGGCCGGGCCCCGGAACTCCAGGTCCGGGTGCAGGAGCGCCGACATCTGATCGAACTGCTTGCGCTCGAAGGCCGCGAGGTACGCCAACACGATCGCGCGCGGTGAAGTCTCCACTGG
>JBOGTX010000682.1:0-1743 GCA_050695695.1 Chloroflexota bacterium | reverse complement strand
CGTGCCGCCAAATCCCGCTTCTGATCGGAACTCCTACCTTGGTCTTCCCTCGACAAACCTCGCCAACCTGCTACACTTCGGGTAAAGCCTGCCATCCGAGGTTGGTTGCGTGCTCCTCGGCGAGATTCTACGCAAGAACGCTCGACCGGATGTCTTTGGCGGCAAGACCGCCCTGATCTTCGGCGACCGGTCCTGGACCTATTCCGCGCTGAACGCGGAGGCGAACCGGATCACCAATGGGCTGCTCGCCCTCGGCGTCACGAAGGGCGACCGGGTCGCCGTGCTCGGGCGCAATAGCGACGTCTACATCGCGATCTATTTCGCGCTGGCCAAGCTCGGCGCGATCATGGTGCCGGTCAACTTCTGGTACCGCGCCGAGGAGATCCGCTACACTCTCGAGCAGTCCGGTAGCCGCTGGCTGATCGCGGATTCGCGCTTCAACGAGGTCGCCAGCGCCGCGCGCGCCCGATTGCCTAACCCGGTCACGACGATCTGGTACGAACCGACGGCTGATCGGATTGACCCGATGGAGAGAGGGAACCCGGAGGCGCGTTCGCCGCGTCTGGCCTCCCCTCTCCATTTCCAATGGAGAGGGGCAGGGGGTGAGGCCGCGACCGCGCCTTTGCAGACACCCGCTAGCGATCCGGAGGGCCAGCACACCGATCCGCCGGGCTTCACCCTCGATTCCCTGATCGCGTCGGCACCCACCACCGAGCCAGACGTCGCGGTGTCGCCCGAGGATCCGCACATCATTCTCTACACCAGCGGCACGACCGGCTTTCCGAAGGGCGCCACCTTCTCCCACCGGGCCCACTACCTGCACGCCGTGGCGCTGGCGCTCCAGACCGGCCAGACCAGCGACGACGTCGGCATCGTGATCTACCCGCTCTTTCACACCGGCGGTCCGGACTGCCTCGTCCTGCCGCATTTCCTCGTCGGCGCCACGATCGTCGTCCAGGACGGCGCCGACCCGGTCGCCATCCTCACCGCTGCCGAGCGCCACCGCCTCACCAACATCTTCTGCGTCCCGACGGTCTGGCGCTGGATCCTGGCCGAGCTCGCGCAGCACCCCTACGACGTGTCCTCGGTCCGACGGTGCCTCGGCTCCTCGGACACCCTGCCGCCGGATCTGTTGAGCGGCATCCTCGACCGCTTCGCTGCCGAGGTCCGGGTCACCTACGGGCTGACCGAGGCGGGGTGCATCCTGACCTATTCCCGCCTGACCCGAGACGATCGCGCGAAGATCCACACCGTCGGCCGGCCGCACCCGCTGGTCGAGGTGCGCGTCGTCGATCCCGGCGGCCAGGACGTGGCGATTGGTGAGGTGGGCGAGATCGTCGCGCGTGGCCCAATGCTGATGGACGGCTACTGGAATCTGCCCGAGCGTACCGCCGAAACCCTGGCCGGCGACTGGCTGCATTCCGGCGATCTCGGGAGCTTCGACGAGGATGGCTACCTGATCATCGCCGGTCGGCTCAAGGACATGATCGTCAGCGGGGGCGAGAAGATCTACCCGGTCGAGGTCGAAAGGCTCCTCAAAGAGCACCCGAAGATCCGCGACGCCGCGCTGGTGGGCGTGCCCGACCCGGAGTGGGGCCAGGCCGTCCTCGCGGTGATCGCTCCCGAGCCCGGCGCCGACCTGACCGAGAACGAGGTCATCGACTACGTCGGCACCCACCTGGCCGGCTACAAGCGCCCGCGCTACGTCGAGCTCGTCGACGCCCTGCCGACGACGACCGCGAC
>JBOGTX010000681.1:0-4042 GCA_050695695.1 Chloroflexota bacterium | reverse complement strand
ACGCGAATCACGCGTCGCCGCTCGTAACGCTCGAACACCCACTTCGCGGCAGGGTCATCGCGGCAATGCTCTCGGGCGACCGATTTGGCCTGCCAACCCCAGTGATCACTGAAGTCGTGTCTGGCTTCCTGTTACTGCCCAGATCCGCGCAGAACCAACAGGAATGGGATCGCCTGCGACCAGGATTTCGGGCATACTCAATCGACGAGGATACCGCCATCACGGCAGCGCACATTCGAGTCCTTCTGAGACGCCAGGGGCGCCAGCTCCAGACGGTAGACGCCCTCGTCGCGGCCGTGGCCCTGCGAGAGCGCCTCGTTCTGCTGACCACCGATCGCGATTTCGATGCCGTTCCCGAACTCTATGCCGAAAACTGGCTGAAATCCGAGCGCTGAACGAGACTCGACGACAAAGGTATGTGATGACCAGCCCAACCTGGCAGCCGAGCGGCTTCTTCCCGGTCACCCACTCGATCCTATTGGCATCCGCCCTTCGCTCGACGGTCTCGGCGAATTATCCAGTCGCCGACATCGTGGACTGTCACCTCCTGAAGCGAAGCTTGACCGACACGGACCTGATTGCCACGCACGACGAGAAATACATCGCCGCGATCCAACCCCGTCTCGCCGGCCGTCCCGATGACTGGTCCTCCCTGCAACGCGTGGCGGACCGGCTCCGCCTTTCGCGAGAGCCGACGTCTTCAAGAGATCGATCTTGCGGCCGTGCCAGTTTTCGGCGCCATCCGCCACTTCTGGCTCATGGGCTTGCAGGCCGGGAACGGTCGGGACTGGGGCTTTGGGTGGATGGATGATCGATACTACGATCGGGCGCTGAAGTTCCTCCGCGAGTGGGAGAGGGATCACCTGCGGACCAAGCGACCGACAAGCCGACCATGAAGAGAGACCTGAGCCTTCACCGGTGGGCACACTTCGGCGTCATAAGCCCCGGCTGGATCCTCCAAATTTCACATTACCACCATTTATTGACACATACTCCATCCGCTGGTACCATGCTTGCGAGCCATTCTAGCCAGTCTCAGCACCATCGATAAGGGAGTAAACATGGTTGCCGTTCGATCACCAGATCAGCACGTCGAGTACTTGTCGACTGCCGAAGCGGCACGAGCAATCGGGATCCACCCAAACACCTTGCGCGGATATGCCGACCAGAATCTGATCGAGCACATTCGGCTTCCCGGTGGGCATCGTCGATTCACTCGCGCCGCCATTGAGGAGTTCATCGCACGCCTGCGAGATCACACGATCGTCGAGCCAACCGCCTCCCAAATCGCGGCCCTGTTACGCGAGCACGGCGAGTAAGGCGGCATGCCGGCACCGGAGAGCGCCGCCTACTACCGCACACCGGCGCCGGACGAACCGATCAAGACGGGTGATATCTTCATTGGTGGTGCACTCGTCGCGCCGGGTGACCCGCTCCTCTCTCTGGCGCCGGGTTTCGAGTTACGTCCACCCAATCGGATTGCCACGTCGTATGAAGGCGTGATCTTCGCCCACTCGGCCCCGAGTCGCGAAATCGTCGGCGTCGGCCCGATCGTCGACGACCCCCTCGTCGGCGTCGGATACGTCATGCCCCTGTCGTACACCTGCGATTACAGTGAACCGGCCAAGGATCATGCGCACCGCCTGGTCGCCCCCCTCTGGAACCTGTCCGCGCTCCCAAATGACAACGGGCTACGTGGGTTTGTCTGGAACCATCCGGACCGATGCCCGACGATCTTCTATCCCTTGCCTCCCCTCACCGGACGGTTCGACCCCGCGTATGTCAACCTCCGCCAAATGGGACTGGTCCAGCGCGAGTTACTCGTTCCCCACGGGCGCGTTGCCGCGCTTCAGCAGTCCGCAAAGCACCTACTCTGGCAGAAGCTCGCGTTCTTCCTCACCCGGATAAAGCCGACAATCGAGCAACTCAAGGAGGTGGATAGCCGATACCCTTCCCCGGAAGAGCGACCGTGACGAGCATTATGCCAACAGCCCGGTCAAGGGTTTGATCTACGCCTCGCGCCAGACCGGAATGATATCGTAGATCGCGCCGGCATTGTCGAGCGCGTCGCGTACCGCGCGGGCCTGATCGGCGGGCACCAGCGCGGCGCCTCGGGCCAGGTCGATGCCGGGCAGGCGAATGATGGCTTCGCGCTGGGCGGCCCCGTGGAGACGGCGAGCCAATCGTACCCGCTCGTTCGGCGCGACCCCTTGCAGTGAGAAGCGAACGACGTCCCAGGGCGACAGGCCAGTTGGTTGCAGGCGCGCGAGAGCGGACATCGCGCCGTAGAGAACCACCCCGTCGGTCCAAAGCTCGTGCGGGAGGGCCGCACCCAGGGCCTCGGGATGGTCCGCGTCCGCCACCAGCGGAGCGAGGTGGACCGGAAGGTGCGCCGCGGACTCAGCTTCCACGGCCGCGCTCACCACCCGCCCCTCCGCCGCTTCCCGTTCGCGCTCAGGAAGCGATCGAAGGAGAATCAACAGGTCAACGTCGCTCTTGCGGCCAAAGTCACCGCGCGCATAGGAGCCGAAGACGACGACCGCCACGACCGCATCATCGGACCGCAGCCGTCGGACGAGGTCATCCAGGGCGGCTTCGATCCGGTCGGTCACCGGCTTATCCCAGGGACCACGCCTCAATTCGCGCCAGAAGCTCGTCGACCCGGTGAGCCGCGTCGCCATTTCCCTGTCCTCCGTACCACCGCCCGGTCCGGATCTGCTCGAGGGCCGCGAATGCCCTGGCGGTCTCGAGGTAGCCACTGTCGCGCAATCGACGGGCCATGCCTTGATGCTGGTCGAAATCCACGCCATGCCGTCGCCAGAACCCCGCGGCCACCGCGTGGATCGCCATGCCATGAGTGGCTTCGGCGTACAGACGGATATCCCGGTTGGAGTCGAGCATCGCGCGCGAAGCGCGTAACTGCTCCAACGCTTCCCGGTGTCCGGCTTCATTCATCGATTCGCCTGATGCATCTATGAATACGATTTTAGCAGATAATGCAATCTTAGTTACAATGGGACGCCAGCACCGAATGACGGCAATGCATCCTGGATCGAGGCGGCGGGAGACTATCTCCGTGTCTCGGCTTCGCGTTCTTCGCGCCTTCGCGGTGAACGTTCCTTCAACGTCTCGCCAACGTCAGCTCAGAACTTGGGGATGCTTCACGGTCGTGAGCGCCCTCGATGGTTGCCGGTTACCCGAATCCTCAGCCTCGCCAGAGGGAGACGAAGGCGCGGCCAATCGGTTGCGCCCAGCAACCAATTCTTTCGCGGCCATGCGCGCGGCCGGCCACCCCTTCTTACCAGGCCGCCCGGCTACCTGTCGGGCTGGCCCGCTAGGGCAGGATCTCGACGTACCCATCCGTTCCGTGCACGCGGATCTGCTGCCCATCCCGGATCAGCCGGGTGGCATGCTCCACCCCCACGACGGCCGCCACGCCGTACTCCCGTGCGATCACCGCGCCATGCGTCATCAGGCCCCCCACCTCCGTCACCAGGCCCTTGATCGCGACGAACAGGGGCGTCCAGCTGGGGTCCGTGTAGGCGGTGACCAGGATGTCGCCAACTGCGAGATCGGCCTCCGCGAAGTCCAGGATGACGCGGGCTCGCCCCTCGACGGTCCCGGCGGAAACAGGTAAGCCGACCAGCGCGCCGGCCGGCAAATCGTCGCGTCGGTACGCCCCGGCGATGACCTCGCCATCCGACGTGAGCACCCGGGGCGGTGTGAGCGCTTGATACGACCTGAACGCGTCCTTGCGCTGGCGGATCAGCTGGTCATCCACCTGGTTCGTGCGCACGACGTCGTGGAGCTCCTGGAAAGTGAGGTAGAAGATGTCTTCTTTCTCACGAATCACGCCTGCGGCCACGAGTCGCTCGGCTTCTTTCAGCAACGCTTCCTTATATATGAAGTAGCGGCTGACGATTCCGTACTTCGGATACTCCCGGGACCCGGCGAAGGTCCGGACCCGGTCGATAATCCTCTTGGCCTCTGTGGCCTTCTGCTCCCCGTCGGGCAAGGCCCGCAAGCGTTCCAGCACCTCCTG
>JBOGTX010000680.1:0-3041 GCA_050695695.1 Chloroflexota bacterium | reverse complement strand
ACCACGATGCCGGTCGGCAGGTGGGTAATCCGCACCGCGGTGCTCGTCTTCTGGACGTTCTGGCCGCCGGCGCCCGACGAGCGAAAGACGTCCATCTTCAGCTCCTCCGGTCGGATCTCGACCTTGGCGGCCTCTTCGGGCTCGGGCATCACCTCGACGAGCGCGAACGACGTGTGACGACGGTGTGCCGCGTCGAATGGCGAGAGCCGCACCAGGCGATGGACCCCTCGCTCGGATTTCAGGTAGCCATAGGCGTAGGGACCGCGAATCTCCACCGTCACGCTCTTGATGCCAGCTTCCTCGCCCGGGGTCTCGTCGAGAATCTCGGTCTTGTAGCCGCGGCGCTCAGCCCAGCGCAGGTACATGCGCAGAATCATCCGCGCCCAGTCCTGCGCCTCGGTCCCACCGGCGCCCGCGTGGATCGCCAGGATCGCCGGCCGGCGGTCGTAGGCGCCGCCCAGCATCAGCTGAAACTCGAGCTCGTCCAATCGCGGCTCGAGGGAGCTCGCCGACTGCTCGATCTGCGCCGCGAGCGCGGCATCACCTTCCTGGCTGGCGAGCTCGAGCAGCCCCAGGTCGTCGCCGATCTGGCGTTCCAGGCCGCGCCATTGGTCGATGATGTCGCGTAGCTCGGTCATTTCCCGCATCGTCGACTGAGCGGCCGCCGGTTCCTCCCAGAAATCGGGGGCGGCGGCGGCGCGTTCGAGCGCGCCAAGTCGTTGCTCTTTGCCGACTAAGTCAAAGACGCACCTGGAACTTAGCGACGCGCGCCTTCAATTCTTCCAGTCGATTCCTAAGTTCTTCCACGGTGATTCCTCCATAAATGATGGGCTGAAGCGTGAACCGGCGCCCGTCGGTCATCGAAGACCGCCGCGCGTCACTCCCTCCGCTCGGAACGCCAGCCAGTCGGATACGATCTGCTGGTCGTGCTCGAAGGCGAGTGGGGGAAGCTCGGACTCATCGAACAACGCGGTCTCCTCCACCTCGTCGCAGCCACCCAGTGTCCCACCAACGACGTCGCCGGTGTAGACGACGAGGACGACCGGCCGATTCGGGCCAGCATAGACCCCGACGAGCCCGCTGAGGCGAACGTCGTAACCAGTCTCTTCCTTGACTTCGCGAACCGCCGCCGTCGCCGGAGATTCTCCGAGGTCGACGTAACCGGACGGGAAGCTCCAACGCCCCTTGCCCGGATCGATCGCCCGTCGGCTCAACAAAAGCTTGCCCCCCTGGACGATCATGACGCCCACCGCGACCTTCGGCCCGGCGTAATGGACGAATCCGCACGACGGGCACGACGGGCGGTCGTGACCATGAAGGAATCGAAAGACCAGAGGGGTGGCGCAATTGGGGCAATACTTCATGTTCCCAGACCGTTCGCCGAGCAACCTCGCGAGGTCTCTCGTTGATTCTACGGGGACCAAAAGCCGACTGTCAAGCAAGGAAGCGTCAATCCCGGCGCGACGGGGCTGTAACCCGTCAGCGTATGCCGGTGTAGAATAGTCGGCGTTTGGAGATTCTGGTCTCCACGTTTGGGAGGTTGACCGGGTGCAAGGACAGGGCGGAGGATGATTCCCCCGGAGGGGCGCCCGCGATTCACCAACGACCGACCAGAAGGTCAATCGGTCGACCTTTTACGCCAGTCGGTCATCTCGAAGGCATTCGAGGAGTATGCGACGCAAATCTACCGCTTTGCTTATCGTCGGCTTGGCAACCGCGAGAACGCGCAAGACGTGACCGCCCAGGTCTTCCTGAAGGCGGCGCGCGGCATGGATCTCTCGTTTAACGAGGAGGCGCGCCGCGCCTGGCTCTTTCGGGTCGCGCGCACCGCCATCGCCGACGTCTGGCGGACCTACGGCGAAACGTCGGTTGTTCCGCTAGAATGGTACGTCGAAGAGCCGGTCCGGGCAGTCCAAGCCGACGCCGACGCGCCGGCTCACCTCGAGCGCGCCCTGTCGCAATTGAATGACAAACAGCGGCGCGTCCTGGAGCTGCGCTTTCTCGAGGGGCGATCGCTGAGTGAGACCGCTCAGGAGCTGGGCACGACCGAGGGGAACGTGAAAGTCATGCAACATCGGGCGCTCCGGCGCGCGGCCGAGTTAGACTCGGGGGAAAAGTGATGGACTGGCCTGACCGACTGAACCGCTTCGTCGAGGCTTTGCGGGCAAACCGGTCGCCAGAACCGGGACTTGCCCAAACTCCGGAGGAGCTGGACGAGATGCGCCTGGCCGCGAAGCTCGCCGGTTCGCGTTCCGAGTTTCTGGAGCCCGACCCCGAGTTTCTGGCGGCGCTGCGCGACCGGCTCGGCGCGCGCGAGTCGCCCTCCGAGCGGCGGCTGACGCGCTCGGGTCTCTTGCGCGTGGCGGGCCTGCTGGTGGCCGGGCTGGCCGGCGGAGTGGGGCTCGACCGACTCTGGGATCGGGAGCTGACCCCACCTCCGTCTGCCGCGACCCTGGCGACCGCCGGTGGCGCCTGGTATCGTGTCGCCGAGCTCGCAGATCTGCGTACGAACGCTGCCATGGCGGTCGACGTCGGAGGAGTGCCCGCGTTCGTCATTCGCCAGGGTGACTCGGCGACCGCCCTTTCCCGCGTGTGTACGCACATGGGCTGTTTGCTGCGATTCGACGGTGCCGCCGGTGATTTCCAATGCCCCTGCCATGGAGCGGTGTTCGATCTCAGCGGCAAGCCCGACCCCTGGTACACTCAGGCACCGTTGCCGCCGTTGCCCGCTCTCCAGGTGCAGGTCGTCAAGGGAGCGGTCTACGTTCGGAGCGCGTGATTCCGGAGCAAGCCTTACAGATCGTTAACAGCCTCTTAGCAATGTCACCGTCGCGAGCCGGTACCATAGGTCATGGATGCGGTCGAGGGCGCAGCGGACCTGGCCCTCCGCCGACGTCGACGTTGACAGTGGTAAGGGGGATTGATGTGTTCGTGATTCCATTGCGCCTCAAAGCGCTTGCCGCCGCGGGGGTGCTGGCCGGTGGCCTGGGAGCGGCCGCCATGAGTGGCGCTTTTGCCGCGCCGTCGCTCAATACCTCGAC
>JBOGTX010000679.1:0-14673 GCA_050695695.1 Chloroflexota bacterium | reverse complement strand
CGTGCCGCCAAGCTCGGGCCCGGATCGACCTAAATTTGGAGAGTAGGATGACCAGCTCGACTGGCTGGACGAACCAGGCCGATCGCGACCGCGGCGCCCGGATCGAGCACGTGGTCGAAACCTCGCGGGACGCTCGGGTCGAGTTCGTCCACCTCCAATTCATCGACATACCTGGCGCGATCAAGGGGCTGACGGTGCCGGTCAACCGCCTCGTGTCGTGCCTGACCGACGGTATGTGGTTCGACGGCTCGTCGGTCGAAGGGCTCGCCCGGGTCGCCGAGAGTGACCTGTACCTCCTTCCCGATCCGGATACCTTTGCGATCGCTACCTGGGAGGGATCGACCACCGCCCGACTGGTGTGCAACCTGGTGACGCCGGGGAACGAGCCGTTTCCGGCTGATCCCCGGTTCGTGCTCGCGCGCGCGCTCGCCGATGCCGCGGAACTTGGATTCTCCTATCGCGTTGGCGCCGAGGTAGAGTTCTTTCTCTTCGAGGACCAGGGGAGCGCCGGGCGTCCGCTCGATCGCGCCAGGGCGTCGATCACGTTGCGCCCGTCCGACGCGCGGAGCTATTTCGAGCTGCCCGACGAGCGCGCGGCGGCTCTCTGCCAGACGGCGGTGAAAATTCTGCGCGGGCTTGGCTACCACGCGTCGGCCACCCACCACGAGGCGGCGCCCGGGCAGCACGAGATCGACCTGGACGCGGACGACGCACCGCGGACCGCCGATGCGATCGTCACGCTCAAGCTGGTGATTCGGTCACTCGCCCATCGGTCCGGCCTGCTTCCGACGTTCATGCCCAAACCGATCGAAACCGCGAGTGGCTCGGGACTCCACCTTGGTCAGGAGGTGCTGGATCGGGCGACCGGTCAGAACGCGCTGGTCACATCAGGTGGAGGAAGCCAGCTTTCGCCGATTGGTCAGCACTTCGTCGCCGGGCAGCTCGCGCACGCGCGTGGGATGTGCGCGATCCTGGCGCCGCTGGTCAACTCGTATAAGCGGTTGCTCGGCGGTGACGAAGCGCCGGCCAACGTTTCCTGGGGACGGGTCAATCGTGGCGCGCTCCTCCGGGTATCCGAGGCACCAGGCCTCGCGGACGCGGTCCTGGAAGCGCGCGCTCCGGATCCGAGCTGCAACCCCTATCTGGCCCTGGCGGTGCTCCTCCAGGCCGGCCTCGACGGCGTCCGCGAGGAGACCCCCCTGCCCAGCCCGGACGAGCAGCCGCCCCGACCGGGCCCGACGGTCGGCGAGGCCGGCGATCCGCTGCCATCCACGCTGGGCGAGGCGATCGAAGAGCTCGGCTGGGATATGGTCGTTCGCTCGGCGCTGGGGCAACCGGTCTTCGAGCGATTCATGGCGGCGAAGGAGCGAGAGTGGCTCGCCTACCGTCACCACATCAGTAGCTGGGAGTTAGAATCGTACCTCGAGACCGCCTGAGCTTGAATCGGGCGGCCAGGGAGGGCGACCCACCATGACGGCGTTCATTTGTGAGACCTGCGGCGTTCAGTTCGCGCCCGAGCCAGGCCAGCCCGACGCTCCTCCGGACCGCTGCCCGATCTGTGAGGACGAGCGCCAGTACGTCGGTCACGGCGGTCAGCGCTGGACGACGACCGAGAAGCTCATCGCGGGCGGCCGGCGCAACGTCGTGACCGAGATCGAGCCGGACCTGACCACGATCAATACTGTGCCGTCGCTGGCGATCGGCCAGCAGGCGCACCTGATCCGGACACCAGTCGGCAACCTGCTGTGGGAAGCGATCGGCCTGTGCGATCCCGAGACGGTCATGGCGATCCGCGACCGTGGCGGCCTGGCCGCGATCGCGATCTCGCATCCGCATTTCTACAGCGCCATGGTGGAATGGAGCCATGCTTTCGGGGATGTGCCGATCTGGCTGCACGCGGCGGATCGCGCCTGGGTGATGCGACCGGATTCGGCGATTCGCTTCTGGGACGGCGCGTCGACCGAGCCGCTTCCGGGATCCAGACTAACTCTCTTGCGTATGGGCGGTCACTTCCCCGGGGCGACAGCGCTGCTCTGGCCGGCCGGGGCCGAAGGACGCGGCGCGCTGCTGTCCGGCGACATGCCCCAGGTGGCGGCGGACCGGCGCTGGGTCAGCTTCCTCTACAGCTACCCGAACATGATCCCGGTCTCCGCCGCCGAGGTGCGGCGAATTGCCGGGACGTTGGCCGGCCACCCATTCGACCGGATCTACGGCAGTTGGACCAACCGGGTCGTCGCGACCGACGGAGCCGGGGCAGTTGCGCGCTCGACCGAGCGGTACGTCAGCCACCTTGAAGGAAGGTAGCGGCCAAACGCCCACCCTCAGCGCTTCGGCGCCGCGCGGCGTTTCGCGGCGAGGAGACGGCTCGCCGGAGGGGCGCCGGCCAGCACCGGACCGGGCACCTGGCGCGGGCGATTGATCGGCGTGGGCGGCCGCCGAGCTGGCGTCGCCGGTGTTGGGTGGAGGACCAGACCGGCCGCCGCCACCGGCCGAGAGGCATGACGTTTGGCCGCGAGGCGCGCCGCCAGATGGGCGGCCGGGCCGGCGGTACCGAGCCAGCGCCGCCGCGCCTTCTCGACCACCGGCGCCAGATCGGCCGTGGAGAAGCGGAGCCGGCGGATCGCGACATCCATGACAAAGAGCGGAATCAGCAGCGCGATCAGGTATGGCCAGATCGGCTGGGCCGAGTCGGCCGGCCGCAAGTTGTGCGCGAAGCTCTCGCCCGGGGAAGAGAGCACATCACCCCCGGTGGCGGTGCTGAGCTGGCGAAGCAGTCCGAGATCGGTCGGCAAGCCGGAAAACTCGGGTGAGTAGGGGACGGCAAAGCCGGAGGTCTGAGTCGCCGGAGCCGCCTGGCTCGGCGACGCCTGGCTGACTTGAACCAGGTAGGAACCCGGCTGGTCGGCTGGAACGGTCGTGGCGTACCGTCCTGGCGCAACCTGAGGCAGGGTGACCGTTTGAACCTTGCCCCCGGGACTGGCGACCGTCGCCGTCGTCGGCGCGTCATTGATGTAACTGCCATCACCGTTCAGCGCGTCGGCCTGGACCCGCGCCAATCCGTTCGCCAGGGTCGTCTGGACCTGCAGGGTCTGGCCCTGGGGAGCCGGCACCGCCCATTTGAAAGTCTGGCCCCAGAACCGGGTAAAGTCGCTCCAGGTGACCCACGCCGCTGACCAGCGCGCGCTCACGTCGGACGTAAACGCCACCGATCGCCCGAGTCCGAACTGCCATTGAGCAAGGATCGGATCGTGTTCCGGCGATTCCAGACCAACGACCGCGGATGGCTTGGGGGTCGTGGCGACGTAGCCATAGAGCGGCGGCACCGCGTTGATCCCGCTCAGGATCGGCGTCTGATCGACGGCGGACGGAGTGAACGTCTCCTCGGTCACCGCCGCGCGGGCGATCTCGGTCGTCTCTTTGAGGACGAAGCGCGGGACGTCGATCGGGTCGCTCGCGTCGTAAAATCGGCCGCGTCCCCAATCCGCGAGATTCTGGAGGAGATTCACGTCGGCGTCGGTTCCGATCGCGATCGTCGAAAGGGTGATGCCCTGGGCGCGCATTTTGGCGGTCAATCCCGGATAATCGCCGGTCGGCGCCAGGCCGTCGGTCATCAGCAGAATGTGCTTGACCTGCGCCTTGCGGGTGACCATGTCGTTATAGGCGGTCAGCAGGGCGGGATAAATCTCGGTGCCGCCGCCCGGTTCGAGCTTGGAGATGTCGGTCTGGAGAGTCGGGCGATCGGTCAGGAACTGGGTGCGATAGATCCAGTGAGGCTGCTCGTCGAAGGCGAGAATTCCGACCTGGTCCTGGTCGGCCAGCTCCTTGGTCGCGCCAAGCGCCGCTTCCCGAGCGAGCTCGATCTTGGTGGCACCCGGCGGCCCTTCGCTCATGCTGCCAGAGGTGTCCATGACGAGGATCAACGCCACGTTGGAGTGAGCCTGGCGGCCTCGAACGTCCATCGACACCGGCAAGGCATCTTCGAGCGGCGTCTGCTTGTAGCCTCCGACCCCGAAGCTGCGGTCGCCACCGATCACCACCAGCCCACCGCCGAAGTTCTGGACGTACGACCGAAGCGCGATCAGGCCATCGGCGCCGATCACCGACGCCGGAACGTTCACGAGCCCGACGGCGTCGTATTGTCGAAGGCTCGCCACGTCGCCGCTGAGGATCGATGGCGCTTCGACGTCGGTCGAAAGGCCAACCGCTTCCAGCGCCTTCGAGAGATACTTGGCGCCGCCAGGATCACCTTCGACCAGCAAAATGCGCGGCGGACCGGCCACCTGGAGCGTCGCGTAGCCGACGTTGTTTTCAGACAGCGTGTCGCGTTGAGGCTCGACCAGGACGCCCAGCGAATGCTCGCCCGGGGCGAGCGGCTCGTGCCCGATCACCAGACTGTTATCGCCTACGTGCAACTGGACGTCCTGGGACGAGTCCAGGCGCTGGTCGATCAGAATACGCACTTTCGCCGAGGTCTCGACCGTCTAGCTCAGCGTGACGTTCAGGGTGAAGCGCTCGCCTTTGTGGATCGCCGGGGGGACGCTGAGTCGTTGGACCGCGACTTCTGGTCCCGAATCGGTGCCAATCGGCACGGCGTCGACTTGAACTCCGTCCGCGCGCAGCAACGCCGCCTCGCTCAGGGCGTTGCCCTGATTCTCATTGCCGTCGCTCAGCAGGACGATCCGCCGCGACCCTCCCTGCGGCAGAACGCCCTCGGCCAGGCGAAGCGCGCCGGCGATGTTGGTGTGGCCGGTGTCGAGCTGGGCGGTTGGCACGATCGCCGATTGGGCCGAGGTCAGCCCCTGCTCGACCGCGGAGTCGCCCGCGAACGAGATCACCGCTGCCTGATCACTCGTTTGCTTCTGCTTGATCGCCCGCTCGATCCAGTCGATCGCCTGCTGTTGCTCGGAGGACGGAACGCTCGCCGATCGATCGAGCAGGAACACCGTCGACAGGGTATCGGTCCCGGCCCAGAACACCGGCTGCGCCAGCGCCAGCACCAGCGCTGTGAAGGCGAGCAGGCGAACCGCGAGCAGCCCGTAGCGGCGGACGGGCGTTCGGGCGCGCCGGCTTCGTCGATCGATCAGAATGAAAACCGGCAGCAGCACCAGCAGCGCGAGCGCGATCGGCCGGGTGAACTCGAGACTCATCAAACGGCTACCTTCGGTGGAACCACCACCACTCGCCGAGCATCAGCGGCACGGCAAGGAGCAGAAGGAACCACGCGTACTCGTGAACGACCGGCGTCTCCCGGATCGAGGAGCTCGCGACCGGCGCGGCGCGGTCCACCAGGTCGGCCCGCGGTCGCAGGTCCGATTCCGCTGGATCGAAAAGGTTGACCGCGAAACGCTCGACGTCGACCGACTGCGATCCAACGTACTCGGTCGCTTGATACAGGCCAACCTGGTCGGTCTGATCGAAGCGCGCGACCCCTCCGGATGGGACGATCGTCCAGCTCTGCCCAGATGGGCCACCAATCACCACACGCCCGACCCCCGGACGCGCCTGGACGATCGCCGGGTTGCCGGGCGCGAGCGACGCCGATTGGGTGACGACCGTTGGCGTCAGAAACCGCATCACGTTCGAGACGAAGATTGGAAAGGCTGGCGACAGGGGAAGGTTCGACTGCTGCAGATTGAACGTCAGCCCGACCATCCGAGCGCCGTTATCGTCCCCGGCGAATCCCAGGGCCACGCCGTTCGACTGGATCAGCGGGTACGCCCAGTCCGGAAGCTTCACGTTGCTGGCACGGGCGATCTGGATGGAGCGCAGGTCGACGTAGGCGAGCGTTGGGTCGTCGTTGCGCCAGAGGGTGATCGGCGGGGCCCGAACGACCCCTTCGAGGGGCAACCAGGGGGCATCCGACGGATCGACGATCAGCGAATTCTTGCCTGGCGGCCGGTCGGGAAGGAAGCCGTCAAAGACCAGCACGCCGTAGGGCGTGGTATCGACCGTCGGATAACTTCGCGGCGTCACCTGATAGAGCGTCACGCCCGGAACCGACTCCAACGCCTTCTGAAGGAACAGGTTGCCGCGCGTGACCAGTAAGACCGACGTTGTCGGCGTGGCGCCGCGCACCAGAATCGCCCGATTGTCCGCCTCGAGAGCGTCCCGCTGGTCGAGCTGAAGCTGGATGACCCGCGCGTCTGGTGGAAGGTCGGTGAAGAACAGTTGACTGGAGCCGTCGGCCGGCAGGTCGACCGCGCGCGACTCCACTGGCTGCCCATCCGCGGTCAGCGTGACGTTGACCGATCGTGGTAGGGGGTCGAAGCTCTGGACTCGCGCGAAGAGCTGGCGCGGATCGGAGGACGGCGACGTCGACGGATCCGAGGTCGATCGCGTCGCCAGCGCGGTAATCGCCTGGTTTCCAGTCGGCGTGCCAAATTGATGGAAGCGTAGATTCAGGTTCGTCAGATCATCCCACTCCGGCGGGTGAGGATAGGCGCCATCCGAGAACAGGTGAACGGACGCGTCGGGACGACCGTGGGCAAGCGCGCCGGCCAGCCGCAACGCCGAATCCACCGAGTCGCCGTCGGTATCAGTCGCCCGGAGCGCCGCCAGCCCGCGGTCGAGCGCGGCGCCATCGGACGTTTCGGGAACGACGACCTGGGCGGTCGCGCCGGCCGCGATCACGGCGGCGCTGGTGCCATCGGGCAGCCCGTCGACGAGCTCTCGCGCCGCGCTCCGCGCGCGCTCGAAGCGATTTGGCAGAACGTCGGTGGCCAGCATGCTGGCCGACGTATCGACGATGATCGCCATGAACCGCGTCGAAGGCGCCGGCGCGACGATGCTTGGCCGAGAGAGCGCCACGGTCAGAATCGCCAGCAGAATCAACTGCAAGATAAGTAAGATGCTCCAGCGGAGCTTCTGCCAGGGCTCATGCGCGGCAAGGTCACGGCGTAGCGTTTCCCAGAGGAGAATGCTCGACACATCACGCTCGGTCCGGCGGACCTTGAGCAGATAGAAAAGCACCACCACCGGTAACGACAGGCCGAAAAGTAGCGCCAGTGGCGCGAACAGACTCACGCCACGACCCCCTGGGCGCGGAGCGCTCGGATCACCTCGCGCCCCAGATCATCGGCCGAGCTAACGCGGAGATAGCGAGCCCCGCGCTCGTGGCAGAGATTAGCAAGGCGCTCGGTCCATTCGCTCAGCCGCCGGCGGTAGACCGCCAGGGTGCCAAGGTCAAGGTTCACATCGATCGACTGGCCAGTCTCCCGGTCGATCAGTTGGACGTCTTCGGCCGCCTCGGGCTCGAGCTCCTGGGGAGCGAGCAGCTGAATCACCGTCGCCTCGTGCCGGGCGGTCGCCAGTCGGCGCAGTCCGTCCTCGGCGGACGGGCTCAGCAGATCGGTCAGGAAGATGAGTAGCCCTGGCTGCTTCAAACGGTCGACGTAGCTTGCCACGCTGGCGGCAAAATCGGTCTGGATCGCCGTCGGGGCCGATGCCAGCGCGGAAAAGAACGCGGACTGTTGGTGGTGCCCCCAGAACGGGCCGGCCACCCCGACGGTACGATCGGCGAGAAATCCGAGCTGCAAGCGATCGAAGCCACGGAGCGCCACGTAACCGAGGGCGCCGGCCAACTCAAGCGCGCGTTGCCGTTTGTTGGGAACTCCGAAGTCCATCGAGCGACTCACGTCGATCAGCAGGTGAACGGTGAGGATTTGCTCGTCTTCGTAGAGGCGGACGAACAACTCGCCCGATCGCCCGTAAGCGTTCCAATCGACCTGGCGTGGATCGTCCCCCGGGGCGTACGGCCGAAAGTCGACGTACTGCAGCGATTGACCGCGCAGCGGGCTGCGCCGATCGCCCTGGCCCTGGCGAGCAAGTCGGCGTCGGCTAACCAGGGTCAGCTTCTCCAGGCGACGAAGCAGCGAAGGGTCCAGTCTGAGCATGTCCGTCATCGCGCGTCTTTCTTCAGCGATCGCGTCGTCTGACTCATACCTCGGGTGTCGCCGCCACCAGGGCGTCAACGATCTGATCCGAGGACACGTTCTCGGCATCGGCCTCGAAGTTCAAGATGATCCGGTGGCGCAGCGACGGATGGGCCGCCGCTCGGATGTCGGCGAACGCCACGTTCAGCCGCCCTTCGAGCAGCGCCCGAATCTTGCTCGACAGCACCAGCGCCTGGATGCCACGCGGGCTGGACCCATAGCGAACGAATCGCCGCGCCAGGGCCGGACTATCCGGCGCGTCAGGGTGGCTGTTCTGCACGAGGTGGGCAGCGTAGCGAAGGACCGGCGTCGCGACCGGCAAGTCACGCGCGAAGGCGATCATCTGGAGCACGGTATCCCCATCCGCCACCCTCGGCACCTCCGGGCGCTGGTTCGTCGTCGTCCGCGCCGCGATGTCGACCAGATCGTCCAGCCCGGGGTAGCCGACGGTGAGCTTGAAGAGGAACCGGTCGAGCTGCGCCTCGGGTAACGGATAGGTACCTTCCATCTCGATCGGGTTCTGCGTTGCCAGGACGAGAAATGGCTCCGGCAAAGGATAGCTCACCCGCGCCACGGTCACCCGGTGCTCTTGCATCGATTCGAGCAGCGCCGCCTGGGTCTTTGGGGTTGCTCGATTGATCTCGTCGGCCAACACCAGATGGGCGAAGACCGGTCCCGGCTGAAATTGAAAAGCCTTGTGCCCGGCCGTGTCTTCGACGATCAGCGTCGTGCCGGTGATGTCGGCGGGCATCAAATCGGGAGTGAACTGGATCCGGCTGAAGTCGAGCTGAAGCGCCTCGCCAAGGGTTCGCACCAGCAAGGTCTTGCCTAATCCCGGCGCGCCTTCGAGCAGGACGTGGCCCCCGGCCAGCACCGCGGTCAGCACACCGCGCACGACCTCGCGCTGCCCGACGATCGCGGACGCCAGGGCAGCTTCGATTTGGTGAGCCTGGCTTCGAAACTCTTCCGGACTCAACGTGGCTTCGGCGATCGTCATCGGGCCCCCAAGGTGAAAAACTAATGCGCCGCCAGCGAATCGAAGTAGCCTTTGACGACTTGCTTCAATCCGGTGGGCACCGCGTTGCCGTCGATGGCCTGAAGCGCCTGCTTCTGGTACTGCGGAAGCACGTTCCGGTAATCGACCCGCGCCTCACCACCGGCGCCGTTCTGCAGCTGATTGGACGCGCTCACCGAGCCGGTGTCGAACTGCTGCCCGGTCGGAACGGTCACCTCACGTTGGGCAAGCCCCTGAGGATCGTTTGGCGCTCCCAGGTGGTCGGTGGTGCCGGTTCCGATTCCGCCGCCTTGCTGGTTTCCAGACTGATCGCCTTGCTGCTGCCCCTGTCCAGGCTGCCCCTGAGCGTTGGCCTGCCCGGGCGCCTGATCAGATGACTGGGCATCCGACGCTGCATCGGCCGGACTGGCCGCCGGGCTGAGCTGGGAAAGACTCGATTGCCCTGCCTGAGCGACAGCCTGCTGGCTCGATTGAAGCTCCGAGCTAGCCTGGGAGGCGTCGTTCTGCGCCTGATTCGCCGCGTCGAGCTGTTGGAGCGCCTGCGCCGCCTGCCGCACGCCTTGCGCGTCGCCGTTGCGAGCGGCCTGCGCGGCCTGCTGAAGCTGCGCCGACGCGTTCGTGTCCGACCCGCGCGCCGCGTCTCCCGCCGACTGGAGGGCGTTCGCGAGATCTTGCCGCTGGGCGGGCGACATGCTGGAAAGACTTGCCGCCAACTGGTTGATGGTTGCCGCCGCTCGCGCGACATTCTGTTGATCGAGCGCCTGGGTGATCGGCTGGGTTGTCGACTGATTGTTCAGCGCGTCGGAGATGCGCGCCAGCGTCAGCGCCGCGGGCTCGCCGGTTCGCGGCGACAATGACGACACGGCCTGGCTCGTCTGTTGGAGATCCGAGGTCGCCTGCTGGGCGTTCCCCCCGTCGCGGCGCAGCGCGTCGGCGGCCTGACGAAGCTGCGTGGCAAGCTCGGTGCGGGTGCTCGGATCGCTTGCCGTCGTCTGACTTTCGAGCCGGTTCGCGGCGTCGTCCAGGCGCGCGGCCTCGGTTTGGCTGACCGCCGTGACCTGGGAGGACGGCGCGGCCAGGCCGGGGAGCGATGGCCAGGGCGCGACCCACGGAAGGATCGCGAGCACGATTCCCAGGAGGGCGATCGCCTCGGCTCGCCGGGTCAGTCGAATCGGGTAGACCGCGCCGGGACGCGCCACCGCGAGGTGGGCCAGCGCGTCGAGCATCTGCTGGTCCGCCAGGGGGCGATCGCCGGTTAGTCGAGACATTTCCAGCGCCGTTGTGACGCGCTCGCCGAGCTCGAGCTGGCGATCGATGTCGAGGGCGACCCGGAGCTCCGACACCGGCCGGAGCCAGCCGACGCTGGCAGCCACGACAATTGAGGTGACGAACGCCAATTCGGCGAACGGAAGCCCCCCACCGAACCCAAAAAAGGTGAAGAATCCTCCGGCCAGCCCAGCGAGCACGCCGCCGATCGCGATGCCACGCGCCAGGAATCGAATCGCCGTGGCGCGGCGGCAGGCGAAGGAAAAATCGGCAACGCTCGCCTGGAGCTGCCGCCGGGGGTTGACGCGGGAAAGTGTTCTCACCGGGATGCCCTCTGGGCCCGGCGCATACGCCAGGTCTTGACCGGATGTAAGGGCTCGATCACAACGCTCGTGAGCCAGACCAATCCAACCGCGAGCAACGCGTACAGGAGAACGTCCCCCGCCCAGATTGGCACCCGGGTCCGCCCGATCGTCCAGGTCACGCGCAGTGGTGACCAGTCGGCCAGGAGGGTCCGAGAAAGGCCGAGGGTGAGACGAGTCTGGACCGAAAGCAAGGCGACGAATGGATCGAAGGCGACAACGATCGCGGCGGTCGAGCGAAATCCGGCCAGCGCCAGCCCGGCGCCAGCGACCAGTGGCCCGAGAACGATGCCACCGACGACGATGTAGCTCCCGATCAGCGCCCCTACTTCAGTGGTCGCCACCGCCGAGCACGCCAACCCGACCGCGGCCACCAGGACGACGATCGCCACGAGAACGGCCACGCTCGCGATCGCCTCGCGCGTCGCGAGACCGCCAATCAGCCAGGCAAAGGAGGTCGACGGTCCGGCCGCCGCGAGGACGATCGCCAGGGGGACCAGTCCGGCGAAGAGCTTCGCCACCACGACCACGTCGGCGCGACTGGCGTCGGTCAGGACGCGATCGAGGCGGCCACTACGCCGGTCACGGACGATCGCGCCGGCGCTGAAAGCGGGGCCGACGAGCGCCGCGATCAGCACCAGCCAGCCCAGCAGAACGAGAAAAGCCATGCCGCCACGGTATTCGCCGAGGAGCGACGAAAGCTGCTCGCTACTCGGGACGTCGGCCCGAAACCCGCTGAGGCTGGCCGTGGGAAACGGAGACCAGAGGTCCAGCAGGAAGATTCCGACGCCAATCAGCCCGACCGACGCCAGCGAGGCAAGGGTGACGGCGACCTGCGGTCCAAGTCCGCGGATCGCCTGGACAAGCTCCCAGCGAACCAGGGTGAGCGTTTTCACGGGCGATCGCCCCCGGCCGGGCTCCCGGTCGCGCCGAATCCTGCCAGGTGGATCTGGCGACCGATCAGCCATTCGGTCACCAGCGAGCGCTCTTCGCCGGTGCTCGGCCCCTGAAACGTGACGAAGCTTCCGTCCTGCCGCACGTCGTCGACGCCGGGCCGCTCGCGCAGCGCCCGCACTGCCGCGTCCGGATCTCCGACGACTTCGATCCAGGTCAACGTGGTCGTCCCCTGCTCGACCAGGGGCCGAAGTCGTCCAGCCGCCAGTGGTGCCACGACGTCGCAGACCTCGGCCACGTCGGCGTGGCTCTGGCTCGCGATGAGCAAGGTCTTCTCCATCGCGCGCAGCTCCAGCAGCACCGCCAGTAGCTCACCCCGACCAACCTCGTCGACCCCGGCCACCGGCTCGTCGAGGAGGATGATTGGCGGGTCGTGGACCAGCGCCATCGCCAGGGCGAGCCGGCGTCGCTGGCCACGCGAGAGCGTCGCCACGTCGGCGCGATCGTGGTCCGCCAGATCGACCAGCTCCAGCATCGACTCGGCAGCGGCGCGTCGATCGGCGCGCCCGAGCCCGTGCTGAGCGGCGACCATCCCCAGGTGTTCAAGCGGGGTAAGGCGCTCGGCCAGGCCACCCTCGTCGGGAACGTAACCGATGAGCCGGCGCACCTGGTCTGGCCGGACCAGCGCGTCCCAACCGCCGACGCGCACCTGCCCCGCGCTCGGTCGCGCGAGCGCTGCGACAACCCGCAGCAACGCGGACTTCCCGCTGCCGTTCGAGCCGACGATCGCGCAGGCGCGACCCTGGTCGAGCTGAAGGTCGATCCCCTCGAGCCAGGTTCGTCCGCCCTGGCGGACGGTGACACCCCGCAAATCGATCGCGACTCCGTCGTGCGTGCTCACCGACCGGTGCCACCGATCAGAAGCTCGAAGCGCGTGAACCTGACCGCCGACGCGCCGGTCGCCGAGTTTTGGAAGCGCAGCTTCACCGCGCCGGTTGCCGAAAAGAAGCGCTCCGGATTTGGAATCGTCAGGTTTCCAACGCCGAACGGCACGTCCGCCCAGTCTCCGGCCCGCCAATCGAACAATTGCAGGGTACCGGTCGCCGTCGAAGCCGCCGACGTCGCGAGCGTTAATGAGCGGATCATGAAATGGGCGGGGCTCACCGGGCTCGTAAATTGGTACTCGACGCTGTCGCCGGCGTTCACCACGACACCGTTGGCGTCAGGTCGCGCGCTGTAGCTGGTGCCCAGCTCCTGTCGATCGAGAAGCTGCTCCGGGATCACCTGAGTTGTAGCGGAAAGCCGAAGCGGCAAGCTCGTGGCGAACAGGGTGTACGAGCGCGCATCCTCGCCGCTCGTCGGATCCTTGACCGGGTTCACCGGTTGATCGATCCAGCCGATCAAGCCGAGGTTGCTCAGCTCGAGGCGACCGCCATAACTCTGGAAGGGATTCAGCGCCGCCGACAGGATCTCGAAACGCGGATCCAGCGACTGGCTGGAGGGCCGGCCGCGGCCGGGGTAGAGGCGATCGACGATCTGGGTCATGTCTCGATAGCCGGTTGGCGAGGCGCTTCGGATGTCGAGTGAGACCGGGTGCGACCGTCCGGGGGAAAGGTCGCCGAGCGGCTGGACCGAGTCACCGGCAATCAGCGCCGCCCCCTCGATCGGCACCGCGAAGCCATTGACAATCTGGCCGCTCAGGTGGCTGCCATTCAACGAGAGCGTCCCGCCGATCTTGCCCGGATTGTCGACGCTACCATCCAAAGAAAATGTGCGCAGGCTGCCCGGCTCGAGATCGATACCCTGGAGCTGGGGATCCCCGCTCTGGAGCACCTGCATCGACGTGGTCGGGCGACCGTTGGTCTGGCCGCGAATCGCGAATCCGGCCAGGGTGTCGGCCACCAGCGAGTTCGGCGGTATCATCAGGCGGTAGTGCTGAGGATGCAGGCCGAAAACCCCGACGAAGCTGTGAACCCGGCCAATCCCGCCACCGTCCCAGGTCTGAACGATCGACACCTGATTGATGACGACGTCGCCCTGTCGATGCTGCCCCGCGAAGGCGAGCGCGCCGGCGGTGGCCAGCCCCGCCAGGAGCGGCATCGTCAGCAACGCCAGATCACGCCGGCCGAGGCGAGCAAGCACGAGATAGTTGACCGGTCCAATCAGAATCGTGAACAGGATCAGCCCGGCGATGAGTCGCCGCGTGTCGGGGTTCGCGGCGCTTCCGCCGTGGATCAGGACGTCACGCGGCGCCCGTCCCCAGCCGGAGTCCTGGCCAATGAAGGAGACGAACGCGGATCGCGGCGCGGGCGCGAACGAGAGAATATAGGTCCAGAGGTGATCCAGGCCGCTCCAGCCCCGCAACGGCTTCTGGGTTAGCGACAGGGCGAGCATGAAGACGGCGCCTTTGCCGCGCTTGCCGACCACGATCAGCGGTTGGCTCTCGTCCGCGACCGTCACCGTCCCGTCGGTCACTTTCAGGTTGCCCGCCAGCCACGGTCCGGTCGTGCCGGGAGACACCCCGAGGTAGCCGCTCAGGCTGTCCAGCGAGTGGACCGGGGCCGTGCCGTCGAGCTTGGCGGGAAGCAGGTCCGACGGGAGACCATCGACCGTGCTCGAACCGGTGGGACCGGTGCCCACGGTGAGAATACCGCCGTCGTCAACCCACGACGTCAGGGCGCTCTGTTGGAGCGGACTCATGCCGCGGGTCGCGTAGTCGCTCACGATCAGGCAGTCGAGGCCGCTCAGGAGTTGTGGGTTGGTCGGAAGGTCGGGCAAGTCTAGCTGAACCACGTGCGGCTGGCGTTGCCCGTCGACCAGGGTCAGCCCATTCAAGGAATCGAATGCCGACTGATCGGACGAGAGAACGCCGCAGAACAACTGCGCGGGATCGACGCGCTGCAGGGGAACGTCTTGCTGGACCAGCGTCTGACCCTTCGCGACCAGGCGCACTTGCAGGCGGTCGAAGGACGGTGGAACGTAGACGGCGGTGGAGAAGCGCTTACTCGAGTGTTGCGGAATTGTCACCGGGACCGCGTAGTCGAGGCTCTGCCCTCGACCGAATCCACTCTGGTTCGATGGCCGACTCAACACCGAGATCTCGACGTTCCCCGAAACGCTTGGGCCAGCGTTCGCCAGATCGACGTCGACCGGCGTCCAGCTCCCGGGGCGAACCATCCCGTCGAAGCCGGGGCGAACGGTGACC
>JBOGTX010000678.1:0-5328 GCA_050695695.1 Chloroflexota bacterium | reverse complement strand
ATCCGTACGTCACCGCGGAGTACGCCTCCAACCTGGGCATCGAGCTCCTAACGCTGGATTCGCTGCTCGACGTGGCGGATCTGGTCTCGGTCCACGTGCCGCTCACCGCCTCGACCCGCGGCTTGATCGGCCCGGCGCAATTCCAGCGGCTGAAGCCGGGCGCGCGCGTCGTCAACTGCGCCCGGGGTGGCGTGATCGACGAGGCGGCGCTGGTTCAGGCGCTCGACGATGGTCGAATCGCCGGCGCGGCGCTCGACGTCTTCGTCGAGGAGCCCCCGACCAACCGCGCGCTTTTGAGCAGTAGTCGAGTCGTTCTGACGCCCCACCTTGGCGCGTCGACCGAAGAGGCCCAGGTTGCCGCCTCCCTCGAGGTCGCGCAACAGGTGATCGCGGTCCTCGAAGGTCGACCAGTGCGCTACGCGGTGAACGCGCCGGCGATCCTGCCAGAGAGCCTCGCCAGGCTCGGCCCGTACGTCGCGTTGGGCGAAAAGCTCGGCTTCTTGATGGCGCAGCTGGTCGATCGATCGCTCCATTCGGTCGAGATCACCTACTGGGGCGAGATTGCCCAGATGGATACGACAGCGGTCAAGTCGGCGGTCGTCAAGGGCCTGCTCCAAACCGCCAGTCCCGATCACGTGAATCTCGTCAACGCGCTACTCCTGGCGCGCGCCCGTGGTCTCCAGATCGTGGAAGTACACTGCTCGAGCCCTCAGGAAAACTTCGCGAATCTGATCTCGCTCCGGGTCGACGGGCGTGAGGGATTCGTCCACGAGCTCGCCGGCGCGGCGATCAATCGCGAGTCCCACCTCGTTCGAGTCGACCAATATCGCGTCGACGTTGTTCTCAACGGCGGCTACCTCTTCTTCGTCCATCACACCGACCAGCCGGGCGTCGTGGGGAAGATCGGCACTCTGCTTGGCGCGGGCGACGTCAACATTTCGGCGATGCAGGTTGGCCGTCTCGAACGGCGCGGCGAAGCGATGATGGTTCTGGCGGTGGATGAGCCAATCGACTCCCACCTCTACCGCCGCCTCCTCAGCGAATCGCCGATCCGGGCCGCGCGGCTCGTCCAGCTTTGAGGGGTATTCTCCATTGGTGGCGCGCGTTCTGGGAGCGACCGAGCCCGACGCGCTTGATCGTCGTCGTCCTTTTCTTCGGCATCTCGTGCCTTTACTGTTTCGGCATTGCCAGTATCGTCGCCGACGGACGGATTCGCGCCGCCTCGGCCCAACCCGCTCGGCCGGTGAGCTACGCGACGAGCACGAATACACCCACGCCAACTGATACCACGACGCCAATCCCAACCGCGACCGCGCCCCCCACCACCACACCAACCGATACGCCGACCGATACGCCAACCCCGACGATCGAAGTTATGCCAGCGACGCCAACTCTCGAAGCGCCAGTCGAGATAATCCGACCGACGGTCGAGCCACCGACCGCCATTCCTCGGGTGACGCCGCGCCCGGTCAAGCCGACACGGGTGCCGACCCGGCGTCCTCGACCCGGGAAGACGCCCACCCGCGCCCACCCCAGCCCGACGGTCGAGGCAACCAGCACGCGGTCCGAGTCGACCTCGCCGACTCCTACCCTGGCGGCTCCGGAGCGATCCCTGCCGACGACGACTCCCGCGCCAACTCACGCTCCTTCGCCGACGGCAAGCGGGCAGGCGTGAAGGTTTGCTGAACCTGCGTTGACTCGGTATACTCTCAATCGTGGACAAGACAGCGCTATCGCTTGAGACCGTCCGGACGAACGCGGCGATCCACCAATTGATCAAGGTTGCCGACGACCACCTTGGCGCCCAGGGCTACACCGAGCACGGGCAACGGCACGCGAGCCTGGTCTCGCACATCGCCGAAAACGTCCTGGCGCGACTCGGCCACGCGCCCCGAGTCGCCGAATTGGCAGCCATCGCGGGATACCTGCACGACATTGGCAACGTGGTCAACCGCCATGACCACGCGACGGCCGGCGCGGTCATGGGTTTCGACCTGCTGCTGCGCCTGGGCATGGATCCAGAGGAAGCGGCGATCGTGGCCGGCGCGATCGGCAACCACGAGGAGCGCGTGGGTGAGCCGGTGAGCGCGGCCTCGGCCGCGGTCATCATCGCCGATAAGTCGGACGTCCACCGGACCCGGGTGCGGAATCCGAATCCGGCCAACTTCGACATTCACGACCGGGTCAACGACGCGAGCCAGCACAGCTTCGTCCGAATCGATCCCGAGCGCCGCATCGTCGCGCTTGAGCTGACGATCGACGTCGCCAGGGCGTCGGTGGTCGATTACTTCGAGATTTTTCTCACGCGCATGCTCTTCATTCGCAAATCGGCCCGATTCCTTGACTGCGGTTTCAACCTGTTCATCAATCGCACCCAGATGCTCTAACGGCACGGACGTCATCTGTGAAAATTCTCCGGTACCTGGCCGATGGGCGCGCCCGCTACGGCGTTCTCCAGGGATCCGACGTGTACGATCTCGAGGGCGACGTGTTTGCCGATCCAACCATCGACGCGCGCGTCGGAACCCTGCGCGACGTTCAGTTGCTGGCGCCCTGCGTGCCAACCAAGATCATCGCCGTTGGCCTCAATTACGCCGATCCGACCAGAGAAGGGCTGGCGCCGTTGCCGAGCGAGCCGATTCTGTCGTTCAAGCCGCCGTCCTCGACGATTGGCTCGGGAATTCCAATTCGCTGGCCGGCGGTCTCGACCCGAGTCGATTTCGAGGCCGAGCTCGCGGTCGTGATCGGCAAGACGACCCGGAACGTGACGCCCCTGGCGGCCAGGAGCTGCCTGCTCGGCGTCACCTGCGCGAACGACGTGACCGCGCGCGACCTGCAGCGGCGCGAAGGCCAATGGGCCCGCGCCAAGGGCTTCGACACGTTCTGCCCACTCGGTCCCTGCATCGACACCGCCCTCGATCCGTCCCGGTGCGAGCTAGTAGCCCGGGTCAACCGGGAAGTCCGCCAGTCGGTCTCGACGTCGCTCCTGCACTTCAGCCCCTTCGACCTGGTGAGCTACACCTCGCGGATCATGACCCTGGTTCCCGGCGACGTCATTCTCACCGGCACTCCTCCCGGTAGCGCTGCCCTGAAGATCGGCGACGTGGTCGAGGTCGAGATCGACGGCGTTGGCGTGCTCTGGAACCCGGTGGAAGCGGACGACTGCGGGAGCACGTGAGGGGGTGAGTCCCGCCCCGGCACGTCTAGCTTTCGGTCGGCGTCTCCGGCGCCGCGGCGCTCGGGGGAACCAGCCCGGCCTGCTTGTCGAGGTCGCCGCCGAGAATGCCAACCACGCTTCCCCGGGCCGGCATGCCGGGCACGTCGTCGATCCATAACTGAAGCGAGATTCGCTGAAAGCGCTGGACGACGAATGGCCCGCTCCTGACCGGGGGCGATTCAGGCAATCCGTAGAGCTGGATCGAGCGGTCGACGCTCCACCGGTCGATCGTCGACGGACTCGGGTTCGCGTAGAACGCCGCCGCGATCGCCGAGTTCGTGAGCCAGGAAAGGCGAATCTGGCGCGCGCGGGTCCAGTCGCCACCGGATCCGTCATCGCGAACTGGCGCCGGAATGCCCTGCTGCGCCAATCGCGCGTCCCAGCCTGCCGCGGTCAGTTGCTCGAAAGAGTTCGCGAGCTCGGCGATCCCCAGCTCCGGGCGCCATTGCAGCACGCCGCGCTGAAAGACCTGATAGGTGAAGCCATCGGAACCGACGAAGCGCCGGCTACTCGGATACCCAAGCGTCGCCACTCCGCCAAGGCGCCGAAAGGCGGTCCAGAAACGCGCTCGGTCGTCGTCGGTGACCCGATAGCCGAGGCCGCTGTCCCCACCGGTCTGGGTATAGAACCAGCCATTCGGGATCGCGAAGTCGCTTCGGGTTGGCGCGTCCAACTGGCTCCAGACCTCCGGCGGCTCCTGGCCAAGTCGCCAGAATGCCACGCCGGCCAACTGCTGCCGCCTCGCCACCTCGACCTTTTGCAGAATACTCGCCGGATTCTCGAACCAGACTTCGTGGCTCTGGCCATTCGCCTGGTACGAGTAGGTCGCCGCCGCCAGGTTGGGATCGAAGCTCGGCTGGCCGCCTTCGCGGCTGACCAGCGCCGTGGTCTGGCGGTAGCCGAGGGTCTGGGCCCGTTTGGGATCGCTGCTGGTCCAATTGTAGCCCCAGACGCCGATTCCGAGCACCAATCGATCGGCTGGAATCCTCGACCGGGCGTAATCGGTCACCGACTGAACCCAGGGCAGCGGTGAGATCGGTCCCGGCGTCTTGCTCGCGGCCGTACGAAAGGCGTACGCCATCAGGATCGAGTGATCAGCCGCCGCGCCAATCGCCGCGTCGTCGAACGCCCCGGCCCAGCCGGTCGAAAGATCGCCTGACCTGGCCGGAATCGCCACCGCGAGCGACTTTCCGCGTTGGTGAAGGGCATCCGCGACGGCCCGCACGTAGGCGGTCAGGTTCGCTCGATCGCCGGGGCTCACCCCCTCGAAGTCCAGCGTCACGCCATCGTACTCATGATCCGTCACGGCGTCGACGACCGAGGTGACGGCGACCCGGCGCCGCGCGGGGTCATCCAGCAAGGCGCCGAGGCTACCGTAGGTCACGTGGTTCTGGACCATGGGCAGCAGGCGCTTCTGGTGTGATCGGACGATCGCATCGACGGAACGATCGTCGGAACCGACGATCGTTCCGTCGGCGTTCATCCCGAAGTAGTCTGGCACGACGACGTCGAGCTGATCGATGTGGGCGAGCAGTGACGCGCGAGACGCCGGATCGTAGGTGACGTAGAAGCCCCAGCGCTCGAAGGCGCCCGACGCCCGCGCGACCGTTGGCGGTAGCAAGCTCGCCAGGGAGCTGACGAGGAGGGCGAGCGCCACGAACGCGCGCCGCGCGATGCGCCCCATTCCCCCCACCTCCTCGCCGGGCCGGTCGGCCACACGATCATCCGGATTCGCGGCAAGACTGGAATCGAGTATAGGCGCCGGCCGGAAACCGGGCAATGTGAAGGGGATAAAAGCCAATCGCGCGACAATGGTCGGGACCGGAATGCCTTATGATAGATCGGAGTGAGAAGGAGCCGCCATGGCCGAGACCAATTTGCGCTTCGACGATCCGACTCTTGGAGAGATCGTGCGCCGCGTCGTGGAGGTCATCCGCCCCGCTCAGGTCTATCTCTTCGGCTCGCGGGCGCGGGGCGATGCGAGCGTCGAGAGCGACTACGACATTGTCGCGCTGGTCGATCTGCCAGATAGTCAAACCTTGCGCCTGCAACAGCAAGCGTATCTTGCCTTGCTGGGCATCGGGGTGGCGGTCGACGTCCTGGTCATGAGT
>JBOGTX010000677.1:0-3443 GCA_050695695.1 Chloroflexota bacterium | reverse complement strand
ATCGCGCGCGCCCGCCGCTTCGCCGGATTTTACCTGAACGAGGGCAACGGTCCGTCGAGCTACGATCTCGCGCGCAAGCTGATTCGCGCGCCGCACAACGGCAGCGATGGTCCGCGGTGGGGCTTCTTCGATGGACCGCCGTCGTACGGCTGGTCGGCCGGGATGGCCCGCTACGGCCTGCCCTTCGCCGACGTCCCGGGGGTCCGAGACTACGACGACCTCAAGGACCCGGCCCTGGCGCGCCGAATGGGCGAGGCAATGCAGGAGCGGCTGGGACGCGGCGACGTCGTGGCGAACCTGGCCGCGACCAGCCTCGTCGCCAACGCTCACCTGCTGACCGGCGACGACAGATACCGCCAATGGGTGATCGACTACGTCGACGCCTGGCGCGAGCGCGCCCGAGAAAACGGCGGCCTGCTGCCCGACAACGTGGGCCTGTCGGGCAAAGTCGGCGAGTACCTGGATGGCAAGTGGTACGGCGGCCTCTACGGCTGGACCTGGCCGCACGGGTTCTACAACGTCGGCATGGCCGCGATCGTCGCCGCCGAGAACGCGCTCCTCCTGACCCGCGACCGGAGCTACCTCGACCTGCCGCGCGCTCAGATCGACCGGATCCTCGATCTCGGCGTCGTTCGGGACGCTCGCGAGCTGACCATGAGCCTGGCCGAGCACTGGGTCGGTCAATTCGACGCGCTCGGCCCGGACCACCCGACGTTCGTCGTCCCCTACCGACACGGCGATTCCGGCTGGTTCGATCACCAGCCGATGGCCCCGATCTACCCCACCGCGGTCTGGCACCGCTCGCTGGAGCCCGCCGATTGGGAGCGGATCGAGCGGGTCCGCCGGACGAGTGGCTACGACTGGCGAAGGGTGCTGTCATTCCGCACCAAGGAAGACGGCGGACACGAGCCGCCCTGGCTGCGCTTCCTGGCCGGCGACAACCCGAGCTACCCCGAGGAGATCCTGCGGGAGAGCCTCGGCCAGGTCTCCTGGCGCCTGGATCAGATTCGGGCCGACCAGGCCGACCTGACCCGAGTGAACATCCACCACTGGCAGCAGCTCAATCCGGTCATCAGCGAGGCGCTGATCCAGCTCACCCTCGGCGCGCCACCGCCGATTTACAACGGCGGACTGCTCTTCGCGCCGGTCCGCTACTTCGACCAGGATCGACGACGCCCCGGCCTCCCGCCCGACGTGGCCGCGCTGGTGACCGGGCTCGCGGCCGAGCGGGTCGATCTGGAGCTGGTCAACCTGAGTCCGCGGCATACCCGCGAGGTCGTGATCCAGGCCGGAACCTTCGCCGAGCACCGCTTCGTCGACGCGCGCTACACCAGCCTTGCCGACTCGAGCGCCTACCCGGGCCCCGGTGGCCCCTATCGCCCACCCGAGGCTGCCTCGGTTTCCCGGACGGTTCCGGTGCAGGGTTCTCACGTCCAGGTGCGCCTGCCGCCGGGGACGCGGATCGATCTAAGCCTTGGCACGGCGCGCTACGTTGGATCGGCTACTTACCGGTCGCCGTGGGGGTGAGGGAAACCTTGTCTCTCTACAGTGCCACCATTGGCAGACCCGGGTCCAGGTGCCGAAGGTCGGCTGAATCGGTCGTGGCGACGACGCCGCGCACCTGCCGGGCGATGATGACGACCGAAGCATCGACCACGTCGCTGGTACCCCGCCTCCCGCAGAGCTCTCCGGTTGCCTTCGCCAGCGAAGCGCTGAGATCCACGACGTCGACGTCCCGGGCGCGGATGAGCCGAGCAAGATCAGCCTGGCGCGCGCCGTTTCGCCAGACCTGGGCCAACGCGCCCGCGGGAACGATTATCGGTGCCCCGAGCTCGCGAGCCCGTTGGATCAGCACGACGGCGCGTCGGTCCCGGTCGTCGAAGCCAATCAACGCGCCGGCGTCGAGGACTAACGGCCGAGCAGGTGCAGGTCGGCCCACGTCCGCTCTTCGTCCGTCATTGGCTGCTCGGCAAAGATCTCGTCGAGTACCTGTTGGAGCTCGTCGGTCGCCAGCTTCTCTTCAACCGCCTTAGCAATAAAAGCGCTCAGCGAAGGCACCTGGCTTTCTTCCGCTGCCGCGCGGGCGTCTCGGAGAAGCTGGCTGGGAAGAGTAATCGCGATCTTTTGATAGCGCTGACCTGAATCTCTGGTGCGTCGACGCGCCCCTACCATTCTGCTGCCCCCACGCCGGTAATTCCACGCAGGAATCATACCACGATACTACCAGCGGATCGACAGTTTCAACTATAATGATCGTTACGCCGCGAGCGGGAGAGAACTTCGTTTCGCGAGCCAGGTGGGCCCAGCGTGATCGTCGTGAGAGTTGTCGTCTTCGTTCTCGGCCTGACGGTCGTGGTGCTGACCTGTGCCTCGGCGGTGCGCGCCCTGGTGCTGCCGCGCGGCGTTCCGGATACGCTGTCCTGGATCGTTTTTACCGTGAACCGCTGGATCTTCGGGTTCTGGCTGCGCTGGACGCGTTCCTACCTCGAGCGCGACGCGATCATGGCTTTCTTCGCGCCGATCAGCGTGCTGGCCCTGCTACCGACCTGGCTCGTCCTGGTGCTGGTCGGCTACACCGCCATTTTCTGGGGGTTGGGCGCGGGTTCCTGGTACGAGGCGTTCCGGATCAGCGGCTCGTCGGTCCTGACCCTGGGCTTCGACATGGCCAGAGCGCCGGTCAGCGCGATCCTGGCCCTCTCGGAGGCGGCGATCGGCTTGATCCTGGTGGCCCTGCTGATCGCCTACCTGCCCACGATGTACGCCGCCTTTTCCCGTCGCGAGGCATCGGTGACGATGCTCGAAGTTCGAGCTGGATCGCCACCGTCGGCGGTCGAGCTTATCCAGCGCTATCACCGCATTCACGGGATCGATCACTTGACCGCGCTCTGGGAAACCTGGGAGATCTGGTTCGCCGACGTCGAGGAGAGCCACACCTCGCTCGGCGCGCTGACCTTCTTTCGATCCCCCCGCCCTGGTCGCTCCTGGGTGACCGCGGCCGGGACCATCCTCGACGCGGCGGCGCTGACCGCCTCGACGCTCGACCGCCCGCGGGACGCCCGTGCCGAGCTCTGCATCCGGGCCGGCTACATCGCGCTGCGCGGCATCTCCGACTTCTTCGCCATCCAATACGATCCCGATCCGCGCTTCCCGGCGCGCTCGATCAGCGTTGACCGCGCGGAGTTCGACCAGGCTTGCGAGCTTCTCGCCCAGGCCGGCGTGCCGCTCAAGCCAGACCGCGACCAGGCCTGGCGCGATTTCGCCGGCTGGCGGGTCAACTACGATCAGGTCCTGCTGGCCCTTTGTACCTTGACGATGGCGCCCTGGGCCCTCTGGTCGTCCGACCGGGCGCCAAAGTTCCGCTCGCGGCCGCTCTTTGGAAAGCCGAAGGGATGATGAAGCATGCCGAATTTTGGGCGCCGCGACGGGGAGACCTCTCTCACCCC
>JBOGTX010000676.1:0-3930 GCA_050695695.1 Chloroflexota bacterium | reverse complement strand
CTGCTCCGCGCCTACCTGCGCCGCTGGCGCTTCGAGGTCGGCACCTTCTTCCAGGGCGTTGGCCCGGATGCCACCGAAGCTGAGCTTCGTCGGATCGCGCCGGGGTATCCGGTGTTTCGAATCGTGGGCGGACAGTACGACAGCCCGGTTCTACCCGTGAGCCAATCTTGGCAACCCCAATCGCGTACCCCGGCGTCGCTGGATAAACAACCGCCGTTCTTGGCCGCGGGTCAACCGAATCCCTTCCTTTTTGCACCACGGAAGGACCCCCCATTGAGAAACTCACTCCCGTTGTCGGTGTGCAACTCGCGCAGTGCGAAGGGCAGCGCCTGGCGGACCTGATGGCGCGCCGTGCCCACTCGCTCTTGTCCCTTCCCCTAGACGACCACGCATTCCGTTCAGCTGGTTGCCACGTCGACCGCGTCGAGCGTCGTCAGGACGAACCCTTCGCCACTCTCCCCGCAATGCGCGACCAGATCGGCTTGTATCGCCCCCGGCTCCGCCGCCTCCCACTCCCCGAACGTCCGCAGCGGAATCCGCGCCTTGAGGTGCGCGCTCGCCTTGCTGGTGGCCGGAATCGATCACGTGGCTCGATCCCGATCGGGCTGGGACCAGAATTCGTCGACCAGCCGCCTCGCATCTTCCTCGCTCAGGCCGGCGAGGTCCGGCTCGGACAGTTTTAGGTTGTCGAGGAGGATGCGCGCCAGCCAGGCGGGGATCGCCGGGGAGATCCTCGGCGGAGGCTCACTCGGACGCGGGGCCGAGCGACCGGTCCGCAGCGTCTCCCAGAAGTCGTCCTGGCTGACCTTGAGCTGAGTGCGCAAGGTCGCGAGGAAGCGCCCCGGACTCATGGCTTTGTCGTCGGCAAAGGACCGGGGGGCTGCCCATCAGGCGGGGGCAGCGCGAAACGGAGCAGCCAGGGCCACTCGGCACGCCGCTCCGATTGCATGTAGAGGCTCGATTGCTCGAAGAAGCGACGAACGTACCCCCGGAGCTCGGTCAGGAGATCGTCCAGCGCCTCGTCGACCGTCGCCCCGAACCCCAGCAGGCCGAATCGCGGCAACTGCGCGGTGACTTCGCCCTCGGAGAAGACGAGCTCCGGCTCGAAACGGTCATGGCCGAGCCCCGCCGCGACGTCGTCGGCGCTCAGCAAGACCATCGCCTCCTTGCCACGGTTGCGGGAGACTAACCGCGGCGGATGGTCGCGAACGACGTTGCTCGTGACGTCCGAGAGGTGCGACTTCGCTTCCGAGAACTCGATCGATGGGATTCCAACGGTCGATTCCACGATCATCCTCGCTCCTTGGTCCTCCAGGCGTCGTAGCACAGGCCAACGTCAGGTCAATCTGGTCATTTTGACCGAATGCCGCGCGGAATCGTGGGGGCTTTCCCTGGGAGCGCCGACGCCGGGCCGCCGTGGTAGATGCCTCGCCCGGCCGTCCCGACGTAGACGAGGCCAAAGGTCCGCTGGCTGGCTCGCATGACCAGTGGGTTGTCTCCGATCGGGACCAGCGGGTCTTGAATGTTGCCCCAGGTTTTCCCATCGTCGATTGACCGGAAGATGCCATCGGCGACGCCGTGGACCGTGCCATAGAGGTAGAGGGTCGGCGCCGTGGCGCCCGGCGCTGCTTTCCCAATGGCAAACAGACGCGCCTTCTCGACCCCGGCGAGCCTGGTCCAGCTCGTACCACCATCGCGCGTCACGAAGAGGCCGAAGGCCCCCAGGTTCAGCCAGACCTGCCCGGCAAGGCCCGGAACCGTCTCCAGCGCGTAGAACCCGGTCTGGGGCTCGACCGGGAGCGCCGCGCTCGCGACGCTGAACGTCCGACCACCATCGACGGCGCGATAAAACACCCCGGCGTGGTAGTAATAGAACGCGCCGTTGGTCGCGCCATCGGCGGCGAGCGGCTTCGCGTCGATGGTGAAGGGCGCGCCGGGATTGGTGATTCCATCGGGCAGGCCGCGCGCGTCCGCCCAGGTCGCCCCGCCGTCCACGGTGGACCGGGCGGAAGCGCCAGCGAAAGTCACGACGAAGTTGTCCGGGTCGGTGGGCGCGATCGCGACCTGAGTCGGATCGCCAACGCCCGAAAAGGGCTGGATCTGCCAGGTCCCGGCCGCCGACCAGGTGTGACCACCGTCCTCCGACGCCATCACCGCGACCGCGGGGCCGATGAATTGGGTGGCAACGCGGACGATCTTCCGTGGATCACCTTCGGGCGTCACGCTCCGCGTCTGGGCGAGGCCGTAGGTATTGATCAAAGGCGGGACGCCGGAATCGGCATCGATCAAGCGCCGCGTTGGAAACTCTTCGAGCCCGTTGTCGTGAAGAAAGCCCCCGACGTCGGCGATCGCGCTCAACAGCGTGCCATTCGGAAGCTCGGCCAGGTCGAAGATGTAGGTCTCCTCGAGATTCCGGTTCAGCGGCGTCCAGGTGGCCGGCTGGGCGTCGATGTCCTCGGTGCGGTAGACCGAGGCGCCACCGGTGAGCCAGACGCGCTTTGGGTCACCCGGGTCGAAGGCGAGCGAGGCGATTCCGAGGTTGACGTCGGAATCGGGGAGCCACGATTGGGTGTGGTTCACCGACCACCCTTGCCGCGTCCAGGTCAGTCCCCCATCGGTCGTCCGATAGAGCTCGTCGTGCGAGTAGGGACCGGTCAGCCAGAACGTGGCCACGATCGCGGCGTCCGGGTTCTTCGGATCGATCGCGAGGGCGCTGAACGCGGACGCGCGATCGCCGGGCGTGAAGGCGGCCCACGTCTCTCCAGTGTACCGACTCACGCCGGCGGCGTGAGTCACCCAGAGAGCGCCGTGGCCGGAGACCGCCAGGCGAAAGGGCCTGGCCGGGCCAGCCGGAATCCTGGTCCAAGTCGCGCCGTGGTCATCCGACTGGTACACGCCATCGGCGTAGACGCCGGCGTAGGCACGCCCGGCGCGCCCGGGGTCGAACGCCAGGGCGATCACTCCGCAAAGGGATTCATCGCGGAACGGGGTACTCGGAACGTCGCTGATTCCCTCGATCGTCCTGACCCGGTCCCAGGTCGCGCCGTCGTCGGCCGACCGCCACAGCCCATCAGCATTCGAGCCATAGAGTAAAACATTCGCCTGATTGGGGTCGACAACCAGCCGCTGGGTCACCCAGGGATAGTTCATCCCGCCCACTTTCACCGGCCAATTGTCGGGCGTGATCCGCGTCCAGTTGTCGCCGCGATCGGTGGACCGGAAAATCGCGCCCGGAGTGGTCGCCCAACGATCGGCATTCGCGCCGGCCGCGATGTACATAGTGTCGAGCTCGGTCGGGTGAAAGGCAAAGCCGTTGATCGGATAGAAGTTGCTCTGACCGAGGGGAAATTTTTCGGTGACCGGGATCGATTCTCCACGCTCGGCATCCCATCGGAAGAGCCCGCCCACGTTGGTCGCGAAAAAGACGAGGCTCGGCCGGCGCGGATGCACGTACACGTCGCTGACGTAGCCACCACCTCCGATGGCGACATTCCGCCAGGAGAAGGAATTGTGAGGGATTTCCGCGTTCGACATCGATCAAACCCTTTCGCGCACGCCGGAAGCGCGCGCCTGATATAATCACCTCATGAATGAGCTTCTCACCATCAAGTATCTCATTCATTGATATCTTAATTGTGAACTATTTCCATCCTAACCGAGGTCTGGAGACGTGTCAAGCAATCCGCGAAACGAGACCGGGAATCTGCTCGGGCGGGAGCTCAGCACGGCAGTCGTGCTCTTCCACGAGGCAATCGCGGAACGCCTGGGAATGAGTGCGACCGAATGGAAATGCCTTGACGTGCTCGGGCGGGCCGGTCCAATCACCGCGCGCGAGCTTGCCGAGCAGACCGGCCTCACGACCGGGGCGATTACCGGCCTCGTGGACCGTCTGGAGAGGGCGGGCTACGTGCGGCGCGTACCGAATCCGGC
>JBOGTX010000675.1:0-4457 GCA_050695695.1 Chloroflexota bacterium | reverse complement strand
CATGATATCGAAGTAGAGCGCGTGATTGGCGTTTCCGCCGCCGTTGTTGCGGACGGCCGTCCGAATATCCTCGGGAATCGAGTTGAGATTGCGCAGGAGATCCGGGACGCTCTTACTGAACAGCTCGGGGTGCTTCTCGATCGCGACGTTGAGGTTATTGACGTAACCAACGTAATGCTTGTCGTGGTGGAGATGCATCGTCAGATCGTCGATCGACGGCTCCAGCGCGTTATACGCGTATGGCAAGGGATTCGCTTGGTAAGGCATCGACTAACCCTCCACTCTTGAATGTCACCGGCGGGCTTCCTGGCGTCGCCAGAACGACCGGCCTCGAAGGGTTCGGTGAGGAAATGGCCGGCTCGCCTGGATCGCCGGGGGCGCGGCCAACGCCGCGGGCCCGGGAACCGCCGAGCAACCTGAAGGCCACGCCGGATCTACTTCGCATTGTACGAGTCGGCGGCCCACCCGGCAAGCATTATCTCCCTTCGCTGGGCCGTTGTGCGCAATCACCTTCCCGACTCGATCGCGTTTGACACGGGCCGACCGCCCGTGTTATGAGAATGTGATCACCGGCGCGTCGCGGGCGCGTCGATCGACGTCGAATACCCGCGGCCGGGAACGACGGCGGTGATCTACCTTGCGTCATCGAGGCACAATGGAAGACCTTCGGCAGGCACTGCTCGATCTGATCATCGCCAACGCGATTCACTTTGGCTCGTTTACCTTGAGCTCTGGCCTGGTGAGCCACTTCTACATCGATTGCCGAAAGGTGACGCTTTCGGCGCGCGGCGCGTCTCTCACCGGAACCACCATGCTCGATCTCTTGAGGGACGTGGACATTCAAGCCGTCGGCGGAATGACCGTCGCGGCGGATCCGGTGGCCACGGCCATCGCCGTCGAGAGCTGGCACCGCCAGCGCCCGCTGAACGCCTTCATCGTTCGGAAAGAAGCGAAGGGGCATGGGCTGCATCGGCAGGTCGAGGGCCCGCTGAAGCCGGGCGATCGGGTAGCAGTCGTCGACGACACCTTGACGACGGGAGGCTCGATCTTTCAAGCGATCGAGGCGGTCGAGGCAGCCGGCGCCACCGTGGCGGCGGTGGCCGTCATTCTGGATCGTCTTCAAGGAGGGGCCGACCGGATCCGCGAGCGGGGCTACCCGGTGTCGTCAGTGTTGACCTACGATGACATTCGCGACTTCGTCGAGGCGCGCCAGCCCCCGACCTGACCGAGTCACGGCGCGTTATCCTTGCCGAGGGAGTCTCGCGAGACAACGTGGCGCAAGATCGTCAGGATCGTGGCACGCTCCGAATCGCTGAGCTGACAGCCGTTCTCGCGTTCGTACCGCGCCACGACCCGATCGAAAAGCATCAAGGTCACCGCCGCGGCGCGGGGCGTCACTCCATCGAGCGCGCGGTCGATTTCGCTGGCCAGCTCGTCGAAGTGTTGGCAGGTGCCCGATTGCTCGTCATCGGACCAAGACAAAGCCATGATCCCACTCCTTGCTCGCCTCCCCGGCGCGCGACGTAGGTGCCGCTGCCGCACCATGCGTGCCATCAATCGTCGCAGGTTCGGTTGACCGGCCAGGCTCCGAGCACTCGCGCGAAGGAACACGACTGATTGAGCCCCTCCAGGGCACGGGCCACGTGCTCCTCCGAGGGGTGCCCATCGAGGTCGACGAAGAAGACGTACTCCCAGAGTCGGCGTCGCGACGGCCGCGAATCGATCCGGGTCAGGTTGATCTGGTTGTCCGCGAACCAGCGCAACGCATCCTGGAGGGCGCCGGCGCGATCTCGCACCGCGAAGACGATCGCCGTCCGATCTTGACCGCTCGGCTCGCTCATTCGGTGACCGATGACCAGAAATCGAGTGACGTTCGTCGGCGAATCTTCGATGCGTCGCGCGACGATCGGCAGTCGATAGGCCTCGCTCGCGGCTTCCGGAGCGATCGCCGCGGAATCGACGTCCTGGGCCATTTGAGCCGCCAGCGCGGTGCTCGCGGTCTCGAGGCGCGTCGCCCGGGGAAGCCACTCGGAAAGCCACCGTCGACACTGCGCGAGCGCCTGCGGGTGAGAGTACACCCGGGTGATCTGATCGAGGGTTCCGTTCGAAAGGAGATTCTGGGTGACCGGAAGCTCGACCTCCGCGCAGATCTGGAGATCGGTTTCGAGAAAGCGATCGAAAGTGTTGGCAACCACCCCTTCGATCGAGTTTTCGACCGGCACGACGCCATAATCGACGCCACGCTTCTGGGTCTCGAGAAAGACGTCCCCAACGGTTCGGCACGGCACGAGAACGGCCGACGACCCGAAATGGCGCTTTGCCGCCTCGTAGGAGAACGTGGCGACCGGCCCGAGAAAGCCGACCCGCAGCGGCTGTTGAAGGGCCCGCGACGACGAGAGAACTTCGCGATAGATCGCGTCGAGCGCTTCGGTGGGCAAGGGGCCCTCGTTCAGCTCGTGGACGTGCGCGAAGACGCGCGCTTCCCGATCCGGCAGATAGACGTTCGGCTCGTTGCCCGCCCCCGCCTGCTCGCGCTTGATCTGTCCGACTTCCCGCGAGATTCGGGCGCGGCGATTGAGTAGGCGAACCAGCTCCCGATCGACCTCGTCGATCTGAACGCGAAGCTCCTGGAGCGTCATGCGGCACGTTCCTCCTCGGACTGGCGACAAGCCATTCTATGGCACGACTGACTTCGTTGTCGAGGGTTGGTCGACGCCGACGCTCCGACGCTCTCCGCACCAGGCGCGCCGCTGTGGTAGGATTGGCTGGTGAGCGACAATGCCAAGACCCACCCGGGAGACGACAAACCGTGATCAAGGTCCACGCGAGCCTGCCAGAGCTGCCATTGACGCCAGCGGCCTGGGAGCGGCTGAAGAAGGACGGCGTGACGGTGAAGGTGCGCGATTCCCACGCGACGTCCGGTGGTGGCTACTGGTGGCCCGACCGCAAGCTTGTCGACTTGTTCACCGCGCAGGAAGAAGCGGCGATCCACGAGCTCGCGCACGCCTGGTGGCACGAACGACGCCTGCAGGGCAGAAATGCCGCCGAGCTGATGGTCGCGGTGGTGAAACTGAGCGAAGAGGCCGATCCTCGCTTCGCGCGGGCCGCCGAGCTTGCCCGCCAGTACGTCTATGGCATCACGACCCAGCGCGATCCGAATAGCCCGACCGGCTGGTGGCGGGGCATGCTCGCCGAGGGAAACGACTGGGAGATGTTCGCCGGCCTGGCCAGCGGGACCATGGGCCACCCGGAGCGGCTTCCCGCCTACGTTCGACGGTTCTACACCGGCCTGTTCGACGAACCCGCGGGCGGTTGAGGCTCCACGATGGAATCGCTCATCTACTTCGACCACGCGGCGACCACACCGCTCGATCCGCGCGTGCTGGATGCGATGCTGCCGTATCTGTCCGGCGGGTACGGTAACCCATCGCGCATGTATCGGATCGCGCGCGAGGCGCGGCGCGCGATCGACGAGGCCCGCGATCTGGTCGCGGGCCTCCTGGGCGCGCGCGCGCCCGAGATCGTGTTCACCGGAAGTGGCAGCGAAAGCGACAACCTCGCCCTGAAGGGGGTGGCCTTCGCGCATCACGGCAAACCGGGACACATCATCACGTCCCGAATCGAGCATCACGCCGTCCTTCACCCGGCGGAGTTCCTGGAGAAGCTTGGCTTCCCGGTGACGTATCTGCCGGTCGACCGGTTCGGGGTCGTCGACCCGGACGACGTGGGAAGGGCGATCCGGCCGGACACCATTCTGGTGTCGATCATGTACGCGAACAACGAGATTGGCACGATTGAGCCGATCTCGGATATCGCCAGGCTGACTCAGGCGCGCCACGTCCCGTTGCACGTCGACGCCGTTCAGGCGGCGGGAACGCTCGAGGTCGCGGTCGATCGCCTGGGGGTCGACCTGCTGAGTCTGTCCGCCCACAAGTTTTATGGTCCGAAGGGGACGGGCGCGCTCTACGTTCGTCGGGGCACCGCGTGCTGGCCCCTGGTGCACGGTGGTGGGCAGGAACGCGGCCGGCGGGCGGGTACCGAGAACGTGGCCGGCATCGTGGGACTGGCGACCGCGCTTCGCCGGGCATCCGAGTCGCGGGCGAGCCGCGAGCGCGACCTGACCCGGCTGCGCGACCGAGTCATCGGCGGAGTGCTGGAGAGGATTCCCGGTGCCCGGCTGACCGGCCATCCGACGGCGCGGCTGGCCAACCACGCCAGCTTCCAGATCGACGGCGTCTCCGGCGAGTCTTTGCTGCTCGCGCTCGATCAGCAGGGAATCATGGTGTCGACGGGATCCGCCTGCACGTCGGGATCGCTGGAGCCGAGCCACGTCCTCCTGGCGCTGGGCTCCTCGCCCGATGAAGCACGGGGCAGCCTTCGGATTAGCCTTGGCAAGGACAACACCGTCGAAGAGGTGGACCACTGCCTCGACGTCCTGGCGGGCCTGGTTCCCCGGC
>JBOGTX010000674.1:0-2589 GCA_050695695.1 Chloroflexota bacterium | reverse complement strand
TCCCCGCGGCGGGGGTCGTCGCCGCCGTCGTCGGCGCGGCCGCCGGTGTCGATGAACACGCGGCGAGCAGCGAGATAACGGCAACGCCACTCATCGCCGCGAGTGCCGCGCGACGAGTAAAACGATGGCCAACCTGCATGCATTTCTCCTCGGTTGTCAATTCTGTCAGGTCTCCAGTCAAGTTGTCGGGCCGAACGCCCGCCAGGCCGCCGAAGTCATTATACTCAGTTGTCACAGCTACCGCAAGCATTGTGCCAGGCGCAGGTTCCCCCGTGGTCATGCATGCGCCCCGCGCTACGCGCTGGCCGGGTTCGGCAGGTTCGGCGGCAAGCGAATCGTGAAGGTCGTTCCGACCCCTTCATCGCTCGCGACGTCCACGGTGCCACCGTGGTGGGTGACGATCTGGTGGACGCTGGCCAGGCCAACCCCCGAGCCGGTGCTCCGATCCGCGACGTTGCGGCCACGGTAGAAGCGTTCGAAGACGTGGGGAAGATCTGCCGCCGAGATTCCCACGCCGTGGTCCTTGACCGAGAGAACCGCCCAGGGCCGCCCGTCCCGCTCCTCGACGCCGACCGAGGTCGTGATCTCTCCGCCATCGGGACTGTACTTGATCGCGTTCGCGAGGAGGTTGTTCAGGACGCGCTCGAGACGGCGCGCGTCCCAGAAGCCAACGACGTTCGCCAGCGAGGTCTCGAAGCGCACGATGTGCCGGTTGGTGGTCTGCTGATACGTTTCGGTGACCTGCCGCGCGAAGGTGACGAGATTCATCGGGCGCCGGTCGAGCTCGAGCGACTGGCCGATCTGAACCCGGGCAAGGTCCAGCAGCTCGTCGATTTGCGAGGTCATGCGGGTCGTCGTCGAGTCGACCCGCTCCAGCCAGCCCAGCAGCTCGTTGGACTCGGGCAGCTTCAACGCCGGGAACGCGCGCAGCAGAAGCTGGGTGTAGCCCTTGATGTTCGCCAGGGGATTTCGGAGGTCGTGGGCCACCGTGACCAGGAACTCGTTGCGCGCCCGCAGGGCGTTCCGGGCTTCCTGGTACTGGCGCCCGTTGTCGATCGCCGACGCGATGCGCCGCGCGAGATCCTCGGCGAAGAAGAGATCGAGCTGCTGAAAGCGGCGGCCCGGCTCGACCTGAGCGAGGGTGATCGCGCCCAGGGTCGTGCCCCGCGCGACGAGCGGGGCGCAGAGGTAGGATCGGCAGCCGATCGCTCGGAGCAGGTGGACCTGGGCGCTTTCGCGGGCCGCCGCGAACAAGTCGCGGTCGGTGACGTCGCTGGCGACCTCCGCCTGACCGCTCCGGATGACGCTCGACACGCTCCGTGGCCCGCCCGGGCCATCGGCAAGCCGGTCGGGAGCCTCGCGGAGCAATTGGGATCTGGTGGAATCGCGGTGAACCGCCTCGGCACGTCGGATCGTTCCGGTCGCGTCGATCAGATCGATCGCGCACCAATCGGCCAGGTGGGGAACGATCAGGCGCGTCACGTCCCGCAGGGTGGTGGCCTCGTCGAGCGAGGCCGCGAGCTGGGCGCTCGCTCGGGAGAGGAAGGCGAGGCGCTGCTGGTCGGCCTCCGCGTCCCGCCGCGCCGCCTGCTCGCGCGCCAGGAGACGCTCGCGCGCTTCTCCCGCGCGGCGATGTTCGGTGGCATCGGCGAACACGATGACGCCACCGGTGACCTTGCCATCCTCAGCGACCGGGAACGCGGAATAGCGAACCGCGAGCGGCGTCAGATCGCGCCGCCAGAAGACCTCGTCTTCGACCCGGAGGACTTCCCCGGTGGCGATCGACCGCATGCAGGGCGTTTCCTCGGGGGGATAGGGCGAGCCGTCGAGGCGGCTGTGGTGCACCAGCGCGGGCAAGGGCTGGCCAAGGATTTCCTCGGAACGGTAACCAAGCAGGCTGGCCCCGGCGCGGTTCACGAAGATACATCTCCCCGCGTGGTCCAGCGCGCAGACTCCATCGCCCAACCTCTCCAGCAGGCGAGCCCGCGGGTCAGCGTCGCCGATCGACTGGGCCGCGGCCGCGGCGGCGCGGTCGGGTTCGCCGCGGTTGACTTCGGTTGCCGCGAGCGACGCGAGGTCCCGCAGGGCGCGCGCGTCGTCGTCGGACCACTGGCGAGGCTGGTGGTCGAGCGCCGCGAGGGTTCCGATCACTTGCCCAGCGTCAGTGGCGATCGGCGCTCCGAGGTAGGCGACGACGCCGAGCTCATCAATGGCGGGTAATCCCGCCAACGATGGGTGCTGGCGACCGTCGGCGACGGCGAGCGTCTCGCCGGTGGCGACCACGAGCCAGCAAAACGAATGGGTCAACGGCAGCTCTCGCCGCGACGCCCAGGGCTCGCCGAGGCCCTGCTGGCTCTTCAGGAACTGATGGCTCGCGTCGATCAAAGAGAAAAGCGCGATCGGAACGCGGAGCGCCCGAATGGCAAGGCGGGTCAACCGATCGAATGACTCGTCGGGGGGTGTGCCAAGGAGTCCGGTGGCACGAAGCGCCGCCAGCCGAGTCGGGTCTCGAACCGCGTCCAAACGGTTGATGGCCATCGTGGAAAACCTCCGAACGACCGCGTCGCGACAGTGGAGTCACAAGGAATC
>JBOGTX010000673.1:0-2520 GCA_050695695.1 Chloroflexota bacterium | reverse complement strand
CGCCAGACCGCGGATAGCGTCGGCCAGCGCGCGGATGGCGGTCGGGTTGGGACGGTCGGTCGGGACGATCAGGTCGGCGAAGCGGCGGGTCGCCGCGGTGTAGGTGGGGTAGTTCGGCTTCACGTCGCGGCGGTACCAGGCGACGATCCGCTCGACCGTGCCACCGCGCTCGGTCACGTCGCGGTAGATTCGCCGGAGCACCCGCTCGTCGTCGTCCACCTCGGTGTACAGGCGCAGATCGGCAACCGCGCGGGTGTGCTCATCCCAGAGCGCGAACAGGCCCTCCACCAGGACCAGTCCGGCCGGTCCCAGAGTCCGCGGTTCGTCCCCTCGGTGGAACGGCCGGGTGCCGGCGACCGGCTCGACGATCGCCTCCCCGGCTCGCAGCGCGTCGAGCGCCGCATGAAAGGCGCCCCAGTGCAGCGCGTTCGAGCTGTTCGCGGTGTGGACCTGCTCGCGCTCCTCCGGCGAAAGTTCCATGAAGTCGCGGAAGTAGCGGTCCTGACCGAGAATCACCGGCCGCAGCTCCGTGAGCTCTGCCGCGAGCGCGCGAGCCAGGGTGCTCTTGCCGGTGGCCGAGCCCCCGGCGATCGCGACGACGATCGAGCGGACGCGGCCTCCCTCGGTCAGGCCTGGTCTGGCTTTCTCTTCACTCATCGACCCTCACCCGTGTTCCCACGATCTCCGCTCACCGGATTGCCCGTCACGCGAGAGGCTGGATGGCCGGCGCGCGAACTGCCCTCGTCCCCGCCCCCTGGGTCGCGACCAGCCCGCAGACGATCAGACTCCCGCCGACGACCAGCGCCAGGGTGAGCGGCTCGCCCAGGGTGAGCGCCGAGAGTAGGACGCTGATCGGTGGGATCAAGTACTGAAAGGCCGCGGCCTGGGCGGCCGGCAGGTGCTGGAGCGCGTAGAACCAGAGCGTGAAGTTGCAGGCGGTGCAACCGATGCCGACGTACAGCAAGAGGAGCTTCACCTCGAGCGGCGCGGTCAGGATCGGGCCAGGGCCGCCGTTCAGCAGGACCAGCGCCCCGAGCAGCGGCACCGCCGCGCCACTGGCCAGCGCGGAGATCGCGACCGGATCGCCACCGCGCATCACGTTCCGCCCGAGGACGGTGCTCGTGGCAATCACGCAGCTTCCGCCAAGGGCGAAAATGATTCCCAGTGGATTCATCGACGGCGGCACGGCCAGCGAGCCGTGCAGCAGATCCGGAAAGAAGATCAAGCCAACTCCACCAAACGCGGCCAGGCTCCCGATTATCAGGATCAAAGGTCGACGGGGTGGAAAAAACAGCGCCGTGCCGATCGCCAGCCAGAGTGGACTGGTGTTGTTCAGCAGACCGATGATCGACGCCGGCAGCAAGCCAAGGGCGAGCATCGCCAGCAGCGAGCTGCCGAAAAAGCTGGTCAGGGCAAGCCCGAGAATGCCTCGCCATCGTTTCCGGAGGTGCCGGCCAAACGTCCGGGCGTCGCCGCGCATCGCGACCAGCAGCCCCATCGTCAGGCAGGCCAGGATCGCGCGACACAGCGCGACTTGCATCGGCCCGACGACCGCGATCGCCGGCTTGCCCGCGGGATAGAGCGACCCCCAGAGGATCGAAGCGACGATCGCGGCGGCGTAACTGCGCCAGCGACGATCGGAGACGATCGATTGCCGGCGCAGCGTTCCCATCATTCCGCGAGGCGTGCCCGCGCGCGGTCCCAGGCCAGCGGATTGACCAGTCCATCCGGCTTCTCACCCTTCACGTAGGCGACGATCCCCTCGATCGCCTGCCGCCGCTGGCGGGGCGGCGTGGCGTCCGACGTTCCGGCCAGGTGGGGGGTCACCATGACGTTTTCCATGCGCAGGAGCGGGTTATTCGGATCCGGCGGCTCCTGCTCGAGAACGTCGAGGCCCGCGGCGGCGATCCGACCGTTTCGCAGCGCCGCGATCAGCGCGGCTTCGTCGACCACCCTTCCGCGCGCCGTGTTCACGAAGATCGCCGAGGGTTTCATCTGGCGGAACTGCGCCTCGCCGATCGAGTGGTAGGTTTTGGGATTCAGCGGCAGGTGGCAGGAGACGTAGTCGGATCGCCGTAGCACCTCGTCCAGGCTCAGTAGCTCGACGTTCAGCCCGCGGGCAATCGCCGGGTCCACGAAAGGATCGTAGGCGACGACCTTCAGGTTGAAGATCTGGGCGCGGCGGCCGGTCTCTCGCGCGATGTTTCCGAACCCGAGCAGGCCGAGCGTCTCGCCGGTCAATGGGCCGATCGGCAGCAGGCCCCGAGGATTCCAGGTCCCGGCCCGGATCTGAGCCTGGGCCACGTCGAGCTTGCGATTCAGGGCGAGGATGAAGGCGATCGCGTGATTCACCACCTCGTCGAGGCACTGGAACGGCAGGTTGATCACGACGACTCCGCGCTCGGTCGCGGCGTCGACGTCGATCGCGTCGTCGCCGGTGCTGGGTTGCACGATCGCGCGGCCGCGGTCCAACTGGCCGTTGATCTTCGCGTCGAAGCGTCCGTGACGTCGGTTCAGGAC
>JBOGTX010000672.1:0-2892 GCA_050695695.1 Chloroflexota bacterium | reverse complement strand
GCGTAGTACGAAGCCCTCAGTCGGCCGTTCGTGCCTTCGTGCTGAAGGTCGTCGAATGCCTTGACCAGGCTGGCGGAATTTGCTGGCGAGTCGAAGAAGTCGAAGAGATAAACTTCGCGCGCCCATTGGCAAAGGAGGCGCGCGAAGAGCCGCCCCATCGAGCCCCCGCCGCCGATCACGGCAAGGCGCGGGCGAGCCGCCAGAGTGGACACCCGGGTGCCTCCAGTCGCCATCGCGAAGACGTTCGCCGTGATTCTACTCTAGATCGCGGCCGACTCCGAGTTGTCAATCCGGACGCCATTGAGTATAATCGGCGGTGTGGGTATGGTTTTGTTCATTGTAGAAGTAGGGTGGGAAACCGACAAAGTTTGTCAGACGCGAGCTGGGTCGACGACGAAGGCTGACCAGATCGCGGGTCAATGAGGACGACACCACGAAAATTCTGGTGGGCTCCAACGTTCACAGCGCCGCCCAACTGACCGATGATGACGCGGCAGACCTTGGACCAATTGGTCGCTGTTTGCCGATTCTCGCTGATCTAGCTCGCGGCGACGTTTTTCTCTTTCAACCCGCGGACGATCTTCTCGCGGCGGTCGTTCTCGCCGAGGCCAAGCCGCATACGGTCCCCTCGAACTACAACGAGCCACTGACCGGGCGGTTGGTCCGCCAGACGGAAGAGCCGTCGGTGATCCGCGCCCTCAGCCGGGGGACCGGAGCGAGTCGGAGCCATCGCCTGCTGGTCCAGGGTCACCCGACCGTGCAGGACGTCTATCCGATCCGCCAGGGCACTCAGGTGATTGGCGCGGTAGCAATCGAAGTTGGCCTGGTCGAGAGCGAGCGACAGAAGCGGAAGAGCATCGTCTATCGGCGCGCCATCGATCGCCTCCGTCATCTGGTGATCACCGGTCAGCTCGAGGGGGCGGAGAATTTGAGTCGGCTGAGCGAGCACGATGGGCCGATGGTCGTCGGCGGTGACGGACGCATCGTTTACATCAGCTCGGTGGCCGAGCAGTTATATCGAAAGATTGGCTATACCCACAGCCTGCTGCACCACGACATCGGCGGTTTGCGGACCGATGAGAGCGTTTTCTTCAAAGCGATGGAGTCGGGGGCGTGCGTCGAGCAACTGGTCCAGGAGGGGCAATATACCTGGCTGAAGCGGGCGATTCCATTGCTCGGGCAAGGTGGCGAGAGAATCTGGCGCCGGGTCATGCGCCGGGTCGAGCCCCGCGACCAGATCATCGTCACGATCCACGACGTGACCGAGGAGAGCCAGAAAGAGCGCGAGCTCAAGATCAAATCGGCGATGATCAAGGAAATCCATCATCGGGTCAAGAATAACTTGCAGACGATCGCGTCGCTCTTACGCCTGCAGGCAAGGCGGACCGGATCGCCCGAGATTGGGGCGATGCTCCAGGAGACGATCAACCGGATCCTGAGCATCGCGGTCATCCACGAGTTCCTGGCGCACCAGGACGCGAACAACATCGACATGCGCGACGTTGCCCAGCGGATCATTTCGGAAGTCAGCCGGGGCATCGTCGATCCCGAAAAGCGCATCCGCTTCGTGCTGGACGCGACCGACCCGACCATGGTTCTCCTGCCGACCCAGCAGGCAACGTCCTGCGCGCTGGTGATCAACGAGCTCCTGCACAACGCCGTCGAGCACGGGTTCGCCTCGGCCGCCGAGGGCAGCGTGCAGATCAGCCTGGGGCGCGACGGCAACCGGGTCATCGTGGAGGTCCGTGACGATGGCGAGCCGCTACCGCCCGGATTCGATCCACGCAACGGCAACAGTCTCGGGCTTCACATCGTCCAGACCCTGGTGCAGGAGGACTTGAAGGGGACGTTTGCCCTCGTCAATAGCGAACAATCGGGCGTGAAGGCAGTGGTGTCTTTTCCGGCCGTGGAATAGACGGAGGCCGGCGGACGCCTCATAATGGGCGCGTCGCACCCAGCGGATTGGATTAGGACTAGGAGCGGGAGGAAGGAAGATCATGGGGCAGACGCGGGTGGTGATCGCCGACGACGAGTCGATCATCCGCATGGACCTGAAGGAGATGCTGACAGGTCTGGGGTATCTCGTCGTGGGGGAAGCCGGCGATGGCTTGAGCGCGGTAAATCTGGGCCGTGAGCTCAAGCCGGATCTGGTGATTATGGACATCAAGATGCCAGATCTGGATGGTATCGCCGCCGCCAAGATCCTGACCGAGGAGAGAATCGCGCCGGTCTTGCTCCTCACCGCGTTCAGCCAGACCGAGCTGGTCGATAGCGCAAAAGAGGCCGGGGTGGTTGGCTACATCGTCAAGCCGTTCCGGGAATCGGAGCTGGTGCCAGCCATCGAGATCGCCCTGTCGCGCTTCAAAGAGTTTCGGGTGCTGGAGAAAGAGGCCCAGAACCTGCGGGATACCCTGGAGACCCGCAAGCTCGTCGAGCGGGCGAAGGGCATCTTGATGGACACCCAGGAGCTAAAGGAAGCCGAGGCGTTCCGCAAGATCCAAAAACTCTCGATGAATACCCGAAAGTCGATGCGCGAGATTGCCGAGGCAATTCTCCTGGCGCACGAAGTCGAAAAGGAGAGGGCATAATGCCCACCGAAGAAGAGGTCCGGGAGGCGCTGAAGACGGTCGAAGATCCCGAGATCGGCCTCAGCATCGTCGACCTGGGACTGATCTACGACACCGAGATCGTCGACCACTCGATCAAAGTGACGATGACGTTGACCACACCGTTCTGTCCGGCTGGCCCACTGATCACCAGCCAGGTGGAGTCGACGCTGTCGTCGCTCCCCGAAGTCGAAAACGTCGACGTGGATTTGACGTTCAGTCCACCATGGGATCCGCGGACGATGGCGTCAGACGAAGTGAAGGCAATGCTGGGTTTGTGGTAGCG
>JBOGTX010000671.1:0-13089 GCA_050695695.1 Chloroflexota bacterium | reverse complement strand
GCGCTGCATGATCGCGCGCTGGAACACCTGAACCGGGAATCCGAGCAGGGTAAACTCGCGGGAAACCGGATAGCCGAACGTCTGAACTCCGCCGCGCCGGTCGAAGAAATCCAGAAACGACGGGTCGTCGATCGCGTAGCCGGTCTCGGCGAAGAAGCGTGGTCCCGCCGCCTGGGCTGGTGCTGGTGGGGACAGACCGACGGCCGCGATCACAACCGCCAGCGCGAGGATCCACCCTTTCCAGCCCATGGCACACCATCCTGCATTCGACTGTACACCGTCGGTCCTGGCGGGCGCTAGTCCCGTTTATCGGATTCTAATCGCTTGCCTCGCCGACCGGCCCCAAATTTGCCTCTCGCTACTGGATTGCCGTCGAAGGTGATTCCCGATGTACCTCTATTTCTATCGCGTCCGTGCCAGGTCCGTGGGTGACGTGCCCAATATCTGTCGTGTGTTCGATCACACGCTCAACCTGTTTCAAGAGCCGGGCTGGCTCGGCGGATCGTGCGTCGTCAGCGTTGACGATCCCCGCGACGTGCTGATCTATGAACAGTGGGGGAGTCTGGCCGGGCTGTCCGCCTGGCTCACATCCGCGGCACGCCAGGTGGCCCATCGTGCCATCGATCCGTACCTGGAGGGTCCGGCGCACGAGATGACGTTCCGCGAGGTCGACTGACCCGCGATCACGGCGGCGGGTTTTGAGTTGGCAGCGGTGGAGGTGCAGGAACGTTTTGTGGCTGAAGGCTGGGCGGCAGTGACTCGAAGGGATTCACCACTTTGAAGGTCGCGCTCGCCGTCGCGCGACTTTGCTCGCCAACCGCGACAAACGTCACCGCGTTCTGAGCGTCGCCGGGGATCCCGGTCGCGCCGCCGGCCGATAACCAGCCACCGTCGTCGGCCCGGGCCCCGTCGACGACCGGACCACTCGCGCTGCCTAGATGGATCGCCACCCGCTCGTCGGCGGCCCACCCTCCACCCGAGAACCCGACCGGCGCTCCGGGTGGCCCCGACCAGGCCGTCAGATCCAGCCACGGCTTCGGAGCAAGAACGCGAAACGCTGCCGCTACCTCGGCTCCGCTCGCGGTGCCAACCAGCCGGACCGCGAGCGAGCCGTCATTCACGCTATAGGGCACCCGAAGCGGGCCAACACCCCAGAAGTTCCCGTACTGGTCCGTGGTCGTGGTGAGCGTGGCGGTCGTATCCTGCCCGAGGAAGATCTGGACGGTCTCGTGAGGGGCAAAGCCGCGCACGTTCAACTGAATTCGGGTCCCCGGAGGGCCGGCCCAGGGGCTGAGCTGGACGTTCGGGGTGAACGCGGTCACGACGACGTTCGCGGTCAGCCTTTTGCTGCTCGAACCGCCCCGCGCGACCAGCGTGTAGGCACCGGGCCGGAGGAGCGGGAAGCGTGTCTCCGACCAGGTCGTGTTGCCGACCGGGTCGGCCCGGAGTGACACGAGCGCCGTTGGCTTCGAGAGCTTCGTCGGATCTTGCGACGCGCCGTTTGGTCCACGCGGCGCCGGCTCGAGTGACACCTGGATCGTCTCGCCGGGCTGGAATCCCCCGACGATCAAGCCGAAGTTCTCTAATGGCTTGATCCCGTTCGTGCTCAGGTTGATCCACGGTGCTTTCGCGTGAACGTCGAGCGTCGCCGTCGCGCGCCGGTTGCTGCGCTGGCCGACCGCGACCAGAGGATGGGTTCCAGAATAGACCTCGTCGGGCAAGGTGATCGGGCCGGTCGTGACCGTGCCCCCGACGTCGGCCTGAGCGCTGGTCAGATCGAGGTCGGCGGAGCCGGTCGCCCCGGTCCCCACTCGAAAGATCACCGACTCGCCCGGCGCGAATCCCCCCGCCCGGAAGCTGACCCGGCCGTCTTGCTGGGCGAGTCCGGGTGAGACGCTCAGCGTTGCCGGCCGGCTCGGTCGTGGCGATGGGGAGGGGCGACGCGCCGAATCGGCGTAGGGGCGCCAGATGAGAAGTCCAATCACGCCAACCAGCGCCAGTCCGATGGCTGCCAGCCCAACCCGATGGAAAGGTGTCGTGATCATCGGGTTTTCCTGGCAAAGGGCGTACCGGGCTTCGCGCGCGCCGCGGCCGGGGATAACTCGGGAACGTGGGGGCCACTAGCTCCCGCCGCTTGCCTCGTCGGCACCCAGGTGACCCGGGGGCGCGACGGTCGGGCTCGCCGTGACCGGCGCCGAGGTTGCCGCCATTCGGGTTCTTCGACGACGGCGACGCGAGCCCGCCGGTGAGCCATCGCCGGTCGATCGCGGCGGTCCGCCGTGGATTCCATCGGCGCGCCCGCGCGGTCGCGATGTGACCGCCTTCGCCAGGGCAGAGAACCGCTCGTCCACCTCGTGGACTTGCCACTCGAGAATGGAAAAGTTCTGGGCCAGATCTCGACCGTGATCGGCAAGACTCGTTAGGATCACGCTGTGCGACAGCAGGATTGCCAGGACGAAGACGAGCCCGAGAACCAGCACGACCGTCGGGGCATTGCTCACCTCGACGACCGCGCCCAGGGCGCCCACCACCATGGAAAAGAGGCTGACAGCCAGGATGAGCCCACTGGCGCCAAACCAGAGCAGCGCGTGTTCCTCACGTAGCTGACGTCGGCGGACGAGCTGGATCGTGACCATCAGCAGAACCGCGCTGATAACCGCCGCGACTGCTGATCGCGGGCCGAGCATCCACCACCTCCAGATTCGATGTGGCTACCCTTGGAGTCCGTTTGAACGACGCGAACAGGACCGCGATCGAGACTTTCAGCGCGTAGTACGCCGAACGCCAGCGACCAATCGACGAGGCACCAGCCAGTCGCTCCCCCATCTTGACCGGCGCTTCGCGGGTCGCCAGGCCAGCCGCGTGCAGAATGATCCGACTCTCGACCTCGGGATAATCCTGGGGCATGTACGCCGCGAGCACGTCCACCGCGCGGCGGTTCATCACGACCAGGCCTGACGTCGGATCGGTCGCGCGCGTGCCGATTAGCCACGACACTTCCCGGGCGAACAATTCGATGCCGAGTCTGCGGAGCAACGGAATCTCCAGTTCGGTGTGTCCGCCGAGAAAGCGCGACCCGACGACCACGTCGGCCTCGCCGGCGCGAACCGACGCGAGCAGCGGGCGGAGCGCGCGCGGGTCGTGCTGGCCGTCCCCATCGATCCGCAGGACGTAATCGTAGCGCCGGCGCCGCGCGAACTTGAGTCCGGTCTGCACCGCGCCGCCGATTCCCAGGTTGAATGGATGGCTGAGCACGAACGCACCCGCGCGGCGCGCCTCCGGAGCGGTCTCATCCGACGACCCGTCGTCGATGACCACGATGTCGGCCTCGGGAACCGCGTCTCGCGCGCATCGGACGACGTCGGCGATGCACCGGTGTTCGTTGAAGGCAGGGATAACGAAGAGAAGCGAAGGCTCCCGGACGACCGATTCCGTCGCGGGCGGCTCGAAAGCCATCGGCGTCACCACTGAGTCCTCCCCGGAATCACCGCCGCGAGCCGTCGCCCATCGTGGGCGGCGATCGCCGCGAGCGCCGTGGCTCAGGACATACTCTATTCGGGGGGCGTAGAAAAACCGTCGATTCTTCGTTGAGATTCCGTTATGAACCTCCGAATGCGGCGCATCAGCCGCCCTCACGCAGGAACGCTTCGATCGCGCGCGCGTAGGCGTTCGCGATGAGGTCTTGCATGGCGGGCTGGATCGCGGCGGTCGCCTCCGGAGGATTCGAGAGAAAAAGCGGCTCGCTCAGCGCGCCGGGCATCTGGCTTGGCCGGAGCCGTCCGCTCACCCCCGGGCCGAGGAGCACCAGGTGATGGTAGTCGCCGGCCAGCGATCCCAGGCTTTCGATGGCGAGATCCTGATCGTCGGTGACGCCACGGTCGGGCGTGTCGTAGCCGGCGGCGCGCAGGCGATCGATCAGCGTCTCCTGCACCAGCGTGGCGAAGCGCAGGCTCCGTGCGCTGAAGGGGCGCGAGGAATCGTAAAAGGTCTCGGCGCCGCCAATCGAAGGGTCGTCGAAAGCATTCAGATGAATGCTCAGGAGCACGCGCGCGCCGCTCCCGTTCGCCCGATCGATCCGACGTTGCAAATCGGCGAGCACACCATCGGGAGTCAGCTCGGTCCCATCGCTCGTGTAATCGGACGAGGTTGACCCCGGCAGGGAGTCGTCGGAGCGGGACAACACCACCCCGAGCCCGTCGTGGCGCAGGGCCAACGCGGTGCGCAGCGCGATCGCGAGCGCCACGGTTTTTTCGTCGACAACCGTGCCATCCGCCGTCGTGCCGATCGTGCCGGTGTCGACGCCGCCGTGACCCGGATCCAGAAACACGACGGCCGGGCCGAGGGTTGGCGTGGCGGTCGGGGAAACGCTGGGGTCCGGACTCGGATCGGCCGGTGGTGGCCGGGGGCGCGACGTGGGCGTGAGGCGTGCCATCGGGTGAATCGGCGTCGGGGTCGTCACCGGAGCTCGGACGTCCACGGCGGTCGGTGCCAGGAAGGCGGACTCGTCGATCGGCAGGCGACTGGCGCACCCTGCCAGCCACAGCGCGACCACCAGCAAGGGCAACGCGATTTTCACAGACCGTACCTGGCGCTGATTCAGCGAACCGGCCGAATCTTACCACGCGCCGGCAAGCCAACCGGATTCACCTCGCCGAGCGTGGCTCGATTCCCCTTGACTGAACTTGCCAGGCGAGATATTCTACTTGTATCAAACAGTTAGATGAACTAATCGACTGATTTTTCGAACGCCCTTGAGGTCGAGCGGCGAGAGATTGGACCTCCCGCGAGCTTTTCGCGCCGGCGCGGTGACCGCGTCTCCGCCGGTCGTGCGCTACACTCACTTTCACGAGCAAAACGTGAGGTTTGGTGAAACACCATGACAGCTTCAACGATCACCGCGGAACAGTGCGCCGGACTGGTGATGGAAAACATCCCCCCGGCCATGCGCTTCGTTCGAGCGGAGATGCGTCGGCAGGGCGCGCCGGGCTTCTCGATGCCGCAATTTCGGGCGCTCGCGTTCCTGAGTCGCAACCCTGGCGCCTCGTTGTCCGCCGTCGCCGACCATCTCGGGGTCACCCTGGCCACCGCGTCGACGATCGCCGATCGCCTGGTTCGCCATGGGCTCGTCGAGCGTGCTGCCCATCCCCAGGAGCGGCGGCGGATCACGCTGACTCTCACCGACGATGGTCAGGACTTGCTACTCGATGCCCGGACGGCCACCCGGTCGAAAGTCGCGGTGATGCTCGAGACGCTCAGCGCCGACCAGTTGCGGCAGATCGCGACCGGCGTCACCCTGCTTGGCGCGGCCTTCCGAAACATCCCAGGCGAGCCGAAGCAAAGCGAGATCGGCGACCGCTGAGCGCGGTCGCGGCGCGTGCCACGCCGAGCGTGGCCGAGGAGGACCGGTCATGAGCACCCCCGGACCAGCGCTGACGGTTGGCGCATCGCCGCGACCGGCCCGATTCGAGACCTTTGGCTCGCTGCGGCGCAATCCAAACTTTCGCGTCTATTGGCTCGGCGCCTTTCTCTCGAACGTCGGCACCTGGATGCAATCGGTCGCCCAGGGGTGGCTGGTCTATCAACTGACCGGCTCGACCTTGCTGCTCGGGGTGGTGAGCTTCGTCGGCTCGATTCCGATCCTCTTCCTCTCGCTTTTCGGTGGCGTGCTGGCCGATCGCGTCGAACGGCGGCGGCTGATGGTTTTCACCCAGATCGGCATGATGGTCCTCGCGCTCCTTCTGGCGGCCCTGACGTTCGCCCACGTCGTCACCGTCTGGCACATCATGGTGATCTCTTTTCTGAGCGGCGTCGTCAACGCCTTCAACGCCCCGGTTCGCCAGTCGCTGATCGCCGACCTGGTGCCGAGGTCGGATCTTCAGAACGCGATCGCCTTGAACTCCGCCCAGTTCCAGAGCAGCCGGATCCTTGGGCCGGCCCTGGCCGGGGTGACGCTGGCCCTCGTTGGTCCGGCCTGGTGCTTCTTCGTCAACGGCGCCAGCTTCCTGGCGGTGATCGCCGCGCTCTTCCTGGTCGTCGTTCCACCGCTGCCCGCCCGTCGTCCCCAGTCGATGCTCCGCAACGTCGGTGAGGGCTTACGCTACGTCTGGAAACAGCCGACGATCTTCGCGCTGCTGATGGTCGCCGCCATTCCCGGTCTGTTCGGCCAGCCGTACCAGCCGATGCTGCCCTCGGTCGTCTCCAACGTCCTGCACACCGGCGCGACCGGCCTCGGCTTTCTCGAAAGCTCGGCCGGGGCGGGCGCGCTGATCGGCGCGCTCATCGTCGCCTCGCTCTCGCGAAGCAAGCGGCGCGGGCGCATGCAGCTCGCCATGCTCACCCTTTTCGGCGTGGCGCTCGTCCTCTTCAGTCAGAGCCATTGGATGCTTGCCTCGATGGCCATGGTGTTCGTCGTCGGCCTGGCAAGCATGGCCTACAACTCGTTGAATCAGACCTTCCTTCAGAGTCTGGTGGACGACGAGATGCGGGGCCGGGTGATGAGTCTGCTCACCCTCGCCACCCTTGGCCTCCAGCCACTCGGCGCGCTGCAGGCCGGGGTCATCGGGCAACGCTTCGGCATTTCCACCGCGCTGCTGATCGGGGGCATCGTCTGCGTGGTGGTCAGCGTCGGCGCGACGCGCGCCCGCCGCGCGGGCTTGGACGACCTGGTGTAACCTCGGTCTACTGCCCTCGTGCGGCCCGCACCCGCTCCGAGGTCATCGGCAGGTCGGTCAGGCGGGCGCCGATCGCGTCGCGGATGGCATTCCCGATCGCGGCCGGGCCCGGAATCGCCGGCGGCTCGCCGACCCCCTTCGCGCCAAATGGGCCATCCGGCGCCGGCACTTCGACGAGCTCGGTCTGGAGCATTGGCACGTCGAGCGCGGTCGGAAGGGCGTAGTCCATCAGCGTGCCGGTCAGGAGCTGGCCGCCTTCGTCGTAGACCATCGCTTCGCGCAGCGCCCAGCCAACTCCCTGGACGATCCCGCCCATGATCTGTCCGTGGACCGCCGCCGGGTTGATCGCCTTGCCAACGTCCTGGATCGCGGCGTAGTCGCGCAGGGTGACCTCTCCAGTCGTCGGATCGATCTTGACCCGCGCGATGTGCACGGTGAAGCCGGGGGCGTTCGGCGCCTGCCCCTTCGAGCCCTGGCCGTGGACCGGCTCGTAGCGGCCGCCGAAGCTCATGCTGAGCCCGGCCACCCTTTCCAGCGACACCGAGCGGTCCGGCACGCCCTTCACCCGAACCAGGCCATCGGCGATCTCGAGATCCTCGGGCGCCGCCTCGAGCTGGTCGGCGGCGATCGCCAGCACCTGCTCGCGCGCGCGTTCCGCCGCGCGCTGGACCGCCCCTCCCACCATGTAGGTGGTCATGCTCCCACCGGCCACCGGTCCGAAGGGCGCGGTGTCGGTATCGCCATTGACGACCTGGACCTTCTCGACCGGCACGCCCAGCACCTGGGCGGTGATCAAGGCGAAGCTGGTGTTCGTGCCGGTCAGATCGATCGAGCCGGTGAGCACGGTGAAGGTGCCATCGGGCTCCATGCGGCAGCCGGCGTTCGAGGGCATCAGCCCGCCGGGCCAGCCACCGACCGCGATGCCAATCCCCTCGTTCGGTCCGAGGGACGTCCGCTGCTGCCAGAGCGGGTGCGCGCGGGCCTTCTCCAGGCATTCCACCAGGCCGATCCGGGGCCACGGGCGGCCGCTCAGCATCGGATCGCCCTCGACCACCGCGTTCTTCAGGCGCAGCTCCAGCGGATTGACGTCGAGCCGGCGCGCCAGCTCGTCGATCGCCGACTCGAGCGCGAAGTAGGCCTGGGGCGCGCCCGGCGCGCGGTAAGCGGCCGGACTCACCCGGTGGGTCATCACCTCGACGCCGCGCACGTCGAGATTCGGGCAGCGGTAGGTGCTGCCGATCAACGTGCCACAGATGTCGAGCGGCGAGCCGGGAAAGGCGCCAGTATCGTAGGTGATCCGCGCCTGGAGGGCGGACAGGGTGCCGTCCTTGCGGGCGCCGACCTTGATCTGGATCTCCGCCCGGGGCGCCGGATTGGTCGCCAGCAGCTCCTCGCTGCGGGTGAACGCGAGCCGGACCGGCCGTTTCACCGCCATCGCCACCGAAGCGATCAGCGGCTCGATCAGCATCAGCTTGGCGCCGAATCCACCGCCGACCGGCATGCCGACGACCTTCACCCGGCGAGCCGGCAGGCCGAGCAGCTTGGCGATCTCTTGCCGGGGAAAGAAGACCGACTGGGTCGAGCTCCAGATCGTCAGCACTCCGGTTGGGTCGAGCCAGGCGACCGCGGTCTGGGGCTCGATCGACGACTGGTGGGCCCACTGGGTCCGGAACGTCTCTTCGACGACGACGTCCGCCTGCTGGAAGCCCGTGGTCACGTCACCCCGGTGCAGGTGCGACTGCTTGCTCGCGTTCGGCGAAAGCGGGGCCGTCGGCTCTTCCTGGCCTCCACCAACGCTGGCGTGGGCGTTGGTCTCATCCGACGCCGACAGCGGCTGGTCGCGCACCAGGGGCGCGTTCTCGGCCAGCGCCGCGTCGAGCTCCATCACCGCCGTCAGCGGCTCGTAAGACACCTCGACCAGGGCAACGGCGTCCTCGGCAATCGCCTCGGACTCGGCCAGGACGATGGCGACCGGATGCCCGTGGAACAACGCCTCCCGCGCGGCCAGTGGCTCGCCCTTGCGCGATCCCTCACGTTCGACGATCGGCAGGTCGGCCGCGACCAGGACGATCACTCCGGGAAGTCGTTCCGCGGCCGACTTATCGATCGCCAGGATTCGCGCGTGAGCGTATGGGCTGACGACCAGGCGCGCGTGGAGCATGCCCGGAAGTTGCAGGTCTCCGGCGTACTTGCACTGGCCGGTCAGCTTTTCAAGCGCGTCGACCCTTCGGGTGGGAGTGCCAATCACGGTATCCACTGCCACGAGCTTCTCTCCTCCATCGGGACTTCACCTGGTCCATTGTGCACCGGAGCGCGCGAATACTCAAGCCATCTTGGCGGCCGCGACCCGGTGTCGGGGTAGAGCGCAAAATCGTCGGGGAGCAGCCGACCTGGGAGCGCGTGCGCCTCGCCCGCGCTCCCAGCGAAGATCCCAACGATCGCGCGCTCTACCCCCCGGCGTCGCCAAGCCTTGCGGATTCCGGGGCCCGTCGTTAGAATACCGATTGTATAAGTTATGATCGAGCTACCCGCGCAACGTCGCTTCGCAACGCGCGACTCTCTCAGTTTCCCCGGCGTCGGAGCTGACCCTGACGATCACGCGAAAGTGAGGTGGACGATGGTTGATGCTGGCACCGGTCGGCAGTACAGCACCCTTCGCGAGTGGGCCTTCTTGCGCCTGCGCGACATGATCGTTTCCGGCGAGCTGGCGCCCGGAGCCGATCTGAACGAGCGCGAGCTTTGCGACCAGCTCCACATCAGTAAGTCACCCTTACGCGAGGCCCTCCGTCAGCTCGCCCAGGAGGGGCTGGTCGTCGCCGCGGCGAACAAAGGCTCCTACGTGGCCGAGCTGACCGTCGAGGACATCGACGAGATTCACACCCTCCGCTACTATCTCGAAGTGCTTGAGGTCAGGCTCGCCGCGACCCGGGTGACGCCCGAGCAGATCGCCGAGCTGCGTCAAAATATCGCGGCCATGGAGGCGTGCAGCGACGCGGGGGATGACAAGGGCTCCGCCGGCCGCGACACCGAGTTTCACCTCATGCTTGCACGGATCGCCGGTCATCGCCGGCTACTGCGCGTCCAGGAGGGCTTGCAAGCCGACTTACGCCGGGCGATGGCCCAGCAGCGGTCGTGGCGGGGTCAGCAGGGCGGAGCGGCGGCGACGGCGCGGCATCGGTCGATCGTCGAGGCGCTCGAAGCCCACGATCCCGACCGCGCCGCGGACCTGATGCGGGCGCACATTCGCCACGCCGAGGAGATCCTCCAGGAATCGAGCGGCCGAACCCTGCCCGCCGACCCGGTCTTCTAATGCTTGGAACGATCGCCACCGCGAACCGGACTCAGATCTCGACCGGTATCGTCTCGCCGGTCGCGGCCGACTGCATCGCGGCGTCGAACACCGCGATCGCCCGGCGGACTTCCTCCGGCTTCACGACCAGCGGCGCGCGTCCGAGGAGGGCGTCCGCGACGTTTCGATAGTAATCGGTCCAATCGCTTTTCACGCTTTCGACGACCAGCTCGGCGGCAAGTCCGTGCAGCTCGGTGCTGACCCGCGCCCGATTGGCCGGATCCTCGGCCGCCGCGTCGATGTTGCCAAGACGTAGCGCCGCCTCTTGCGGATCGACCCCGTGCTTGATCAGGGCGCCCCGCTCGCCGAGGATCAGCCAGTGCGGCTTGGGCTGCCGCGCGAGATTCCCGAGCTCGATGCCGTAGAGCACGCCCGAGGCGAAGCGCATCAGCAACCGCCCGTAGCTGCCAATGTTGCTTCCCCAGCCCCGATGCTGGAGGTCGCAGGTGATCGAGGTGACCGGGCCCGGCACGAGCTGAAGCGCTTGATCGACGAAATGCGCGCCCCAGTCGAAGAGGATGCCGCCGCTCGCGCCGGGATCACCACGCCAGCCGCGCGGCGGACGATAGCCCAGCATGGCCATCTCGAAGAGGTATGGCGCGCCGAGCATTCCTTCGTCGAGCACCTTCTTCACGGTGAGGTAATCCCAGTCCCAGCGCCGGTTGTGGAAAACGGAAAGGTGCACCCGGTTGCGGCGGCTCGTCTCGATCATCGCATCGGCCTCTTCGCCGTTCAAACACATCACCTTGTCGACGACGACGTGCTTGCCGGCCTCCATCGCCTGGACGGCGAGCGCGCGATGGGTGTCGTGGGGCGTGGCGATGACGACGAGGTCGACCTGATCGCGCTCGAGCAGATCGTCGAGCGTCGGGTAGGTGGCGACGCCGGATTCGCGCCCGGCCTGCGCGCGACGCTCGGCCGACCGGCTCGCGACCGCGACCAGCTTCAGATCTCGCACTCGTCCGATCAGATAGGCGTGCATGCTCCGCCCGGCGTAGCCGTAACCGACGAGCCCAACCCGAATTGGCGACTCCACTTTGCGGCAACCTCCGACCCGGATTTCGTGACGGCCAGCCGGGAATCCGTTCTCGCCCTATCTTACATCTTGATGGCGCCGGCCATCAGGCCCTCGATGAACTCCCGTTGCAGGATGGCGAAGAGCACGATGACCGGGACGGTCGCGAGCGACGCGCCGGCCAGCACCAGGCCGTACTCGTTGCCGTAGGGGCCGGTCAGCGACGGGAGCGCCAGATTAAGCACGAACAGGTTCTCGTCGTTGATGACGATCAGCGGCCAGAGAAAGTCGTTCCAGGCGTTGTTGAAGACCAGGATCGACATCACCGCGAGCGCCGGCTTGAGCAGGGGCAGCACGACCCGGAAAAAGGTCGTCAGCTCGCCGGCCCCGTCCATCCGGGCCGCTTCGAGCAGCTCGGTTGGCACCGCCAGGATGTACTGGCGGGCCAGGAAGATGATGAACGCGTCGGCCGCGAAGGGAACAATCAAGACCCAGTAGCTGTTGATCCAGCCGAGCGTCTGGGTGAGCTGGTAGAGCGGCACCAGGACGACCTCGAAGGGGAGGGTAAACGTCGCGATGACGAAGATGAAGAGCGGCTTCTTGAGTGGGAACTCATACTTCGCGAACGCGTAACCGGCCAGGGTGCAAAGGAGCAGCGACAGCACCGTCCGACTCACCGCGACGATGACCGTGTTCAGGTACCAGCGAAAGTAGAGGGTCTGGGTGAAGAGATCGTGGTAGTTGGTGAGGTAGAGCTTGCTGGGCAGGATCGTGACCGGGTAGGTGAAGATCTCGTACTGCGGTTTGATCGAGTCCAGGATCATGAAGATGTAGGGCACGGCGACCAGGATCACGCCGGCCAGCAAGAGGAGGTTGACCAGGCCAATCACCAGGCCGCGGGCCAGCCGCAGGCGGGTCGAGCGGATCGTTTTCGTGCTGGTCGTGGCGGTTGCTAGCATGGCATCTCCCTCAGTCCTCGCGGAAGGCGCCGAACAGTTTCAACTGAACCGCGGCGATGATCATGATGATGACGACCAGCGTGTAGCCGATCGCCGACGCGTATCCGAGGTTGAAGTAGGTGAATCCCGTCACGTAGAGGTACATCGTCATCGTCAGGGTCGCGTCGCTGGGGCCACCCGCCGTCAACAGGAAAGGCTGGGCGAAGAGGTGATAGGCGCCGTTGATCGCCGTCACGACGACGAACAGGACGATCGGGCGCAGCATCGGCAGGGTGATCTTGGTGAGCAGGGTCCAGCGGCCGGCCCCGTCGATGATCGCCGCTTCTTCGAGCTCCTTCGGGATGTTCTGCAACCCGGCCACGAAGTAGAGCGAGTTCAGTCCGGTGAACTGCCAGATCACCAGCAAGAGGACCGACCAGAGGGCGACGTTCGGATCGATGATCCAGCCGACGTTGTGGCCGGCGCCGAGCACGGTCGTGATCACTCCGTTGAGGAGGCCGGACTTGTCATCGTAGAGGATGCCGAACATCAGGCTGACGACGACCGCCGAGGTGAGCAGGGGAACGAAGTAGGCCAGGCGGAAGAAGCTCTTCAGATTCAGCCAGGGAACGAGCTTCGAATTGACGACCACCGCCAGGACGAACGCCAGCGGCGAAAGGATGAACACGCTTCCGAGGGCAAACAGGCTGGTATTCTTCAACGACGCCAGAAAACGAGGATCCTGGATCAGGTTCAGGTAATTGTTCAAGCCGATGAACGTCGGCACCGCCTTCCCCTGCTCCTTCGTAAAGCTCAGGACGAAGGCGTCGGCGACCGGATAGGCGAGGAAGATCGTGAACAGGATGAAAAACGGCGCGATGAACAGGTAGGGATAGATCTTGAGCTGGTGACGGGTCCACCAGTCTCCGAGGCGGCCAACCGTGCCGCCTTTGGTCGAGCGATTGGGGCGGGTCGAAAGCGTGGGAACCGACCTCACGGTTATTCACCTTCCCACCCGACACCTTGGGGCAGCGTCATTGGAGCTGCCGCAAGGCGCCGTGCCGATAGTTTTCCTGGAGATCGCGGTCCTCGCCGGGCCGATCAAGACCTGGATTT
>JBOGTX010000670.1:0-3776 GCA_050695695.1 Chloroflexota bacterium | reverse complement strand
GAGATGTGGGACCGAATTCTCGACGTTAATTTGAAGAGTTACTTTCTGATGGCGAAATATGCCATTCCCGAGCTGCGGAAGCGCGGCGGTGGCGTCATCGTCAACACGGCGAGCGTCCAGGGGCTTCAATCGATGAAAGGCGTTCCGGCCTACGCCGCGAGCAAGGGGGGCATCCTTTCGTTGACGCGTCAGCTCGCGATCGACTATGCCGCCGAAAACATTCGGGTGTTGGCGGTGTGCCCGGGCACGATCGACACCGAGATGGTCCGCGCGTCCGCGGCGATGGAAGGCGGATCGGTGGCGGACGCGCTCCGACGCTATGGCGAGAGTCATCCGATCGGTCGGATCGGCACCGGCCAGGACATCGCGAACGTCGTGCTTTTCCTGGCAAGCGATCGGGCATCCTTCATGACCGGCGAATACGTCTGCGTCGACGGCGGCTACATGGCGCTTGGCGCCTGGGCGGGTGGCGCCGGCGCGAAAGACTGAGCCGGTGGCGACTTCCCGGGCGGATCTGGATTACAATGTTAGTAGCGACATCGAGTGGCGCATCCACCGGGTTCGGCCGAGATTGCCCCGCTGTCATTCCGAGCGCGGCTAGCGAGGAATCTCTGGCTCCGGTGGGCCGGGCTCAGAGATTCCTCACGGCGGTTCGGAATGACGGTCCGCCCTGACCTGTCGGATGCGACATTAAATCTGGGAGCATCGTTGGCCGAGCTTCAGCGTTTTATCTGGGAGTGGCCAAGCCTGGTCGAGCGATTGATTGGCGTGAATCCCGCGCTTGGCGAGGAGCTCGCGCGCTCGACCCGACCCATCGAAGCGGAGCGCCGGCCTGACGGCCGGCTGTTGCTAGTTCTCGGCTGCTGGGTGCCATCCGACCGAAGCGACATGAGCCGGGGCGACGTTCACGACCTGCTCGAGCGCGCGTTCAAGCAAATACTGGGAGAGTCGATCCAGCTTCTGGTGACGGACTGGCCGGCCGGCGACGGTCCACCAGATCTGCCTCCCGATCCGTTGCTGGGTCTGTCCGACGCCGTGAAAGACGTGGGCGCCACCTGCGGGGGAGCACTGTCGCGGTCGTTCTTCGCGGCGGCGGCGCGCCGCGGGATCCATTTCGAGTGCCAGTACCCGGTCTTGAACTATCGCCTCGATTTCGCGTTGCCCCGCCAGCGCATTGGCATCGAGCTTGGCGGCTGGGGCTGGCGCGCCTGGACCCGCCCGAACGCGATCGAGCGACGGGAGCGCGAGCAGGGCCTTGGCGCCGAGGGATGGACGATTCTCTGGTTCACCGGCGAGGAAATTCTCCACCACCTCGATCGGTCGATCGAGGAAGTCGCGCGCCTGGTGGGGCAGCGGCGACCTTCCGATGGCACCGGCAGCCGCCCGCCACGGCACGGGCGGAAGGGCTGGCCGCACTGAGCGCCTCGGGTTTCGGCTGGGAGATTTCCGCCAAACCCAGCTTTTGGTCGTCACATTTAATTGGCGTTTAATATATTCGCGATAGACAAATATTTAGGGGCATTCGCCAGCGTCAAGGACACCCGGGTGTGGATTGGCAGGTCGCCACGCCGGCGGCCAGAGTAACCACCCGTGCCCTCGAATCGTTGAGTTAGTGGAGGAGTATCAAAGATGATCAAGCTCATGACCGGTCGGCCTCAGACGGCCGAAGAAATGGTCCATACGGTTCTCCAGCGACGGATTCTTCAAGGCGCGCTTCGCCCGGGCGAGCGGGTCGACCTCGACGTGATCGCCGGCGAGCTCGCGGTCAGCCGGACGCCGGTGCGGACGGCGCTCCGCCAGCTCGCGAGCGAGGGGCTGGTCCAGATCTTCCCACATCGGTCCGCGGTGGTCTCGGCGCTGTCCGCCCACGAGATCGAGCAGATCTACGTGGTGCGCATCCATCTCGAAACCTTCGCGGCGCGGGCGTCGGTGCCAAATTTGGCCGAATCCGACTTTGCCGAGCTTCGGCAGATCCACCAGCGAATGAATGATCTGCGGGTCGATGTGAACCCCGCGGGGTTCGCCGACCAGGATCGCGCCTTTCACCTGGCGCTGTACCGGGGCGCGGGAAACCCGTTCCTGTCCCATACAATCGACGACCTGCGGAAAGCAAGCCTGAGGTTCCTCGCTTCCTACGCGGTGGCGGGGCGCCTGCCAACGTCGATCGCCGAGCACGGTGAGATTATTGCCGCCGCGCAGGCCCGTGACGGCGAGGGCGTCGCCGACCTGATTCGACGCAACCTCGAACAGACCGGCGAGATCGTCGCCGGCTACGTTCGCGCCCAGGCCAGTTGAGGGAGTCCACCGGATGCCCGAGGCGATGCGCCAACCGCTGAGCGGGCGAACTATCGCGTTTCTCGAGTCTCGGCGCGCCGACGACTTGACACGCCTGATCGGGCGCGCCGGTGGAACGCCGCTGGGCGTTCCGATCGTCCGCGAGGCTCCGGTCGAAGATGGTGGCGAGATCGGTGGCTGGCTTGGGAGTCTGGCGCGCGGTGAATTCGACGTCGCGATCTTCCTGACCGGCGGAGGCTGCCTCGGCCTGCTGGAGCGCGCCGAGGGGCACAGTCTGCGTCCGGACGTGGTCGGCGCGCTGCGTCGCCTGCGCGTTGTCGCCCGGGGGGCGAAGCCAGCGCGCGTGCTTCGCCAGAACGACGTGCCGATCGCCTACGTTCCCCCTGAGCCAAACACGTCGGACGAGATCCTGGCCGAGCTTGGTGCCTGGGACCTGGCTGGGAAGGTCGTTGGGCTCCAGGTCTACGGGGGACCTTCGCCGTTTCTCGATCGGCTCCGCGCCGGCCTCCGGGCCCTCGACGCCGACGTCCGGGAGGTCGCCCCGTATCGCTGGGAGGGGCCAACCGACGTCGGGCCGGTTCGCGACCTGATCGATCGCTGCCTCGCCGGGCGGGTCGACGCGCTGGCGCTGCTCAGCTCCTCGCACATCGTCAACCTCTTCGCGATCGCCGAGGACCACCGAGGCGGTCCAGCCCTGAGCGCGGCTTTGAACGATCCGCGGATCGTGATCGCCGCGATCGGGCCGGTGACCGCCCGGGCGGTCGAAGAACAGGGCGTCCGCGTGGACGTCGTGCCAGAGCACCCGAAAATGGGGCACCTGGTCAAGGCCCTGGAAGTTGTGTTCGCCGATCGCTGACCGCGGCCTCGCTGGGAGCGCGGCCTGGATCTTGCGTCCAGCCCTTGCCTCGCGGACCGATTCCGGGAGGCTGATCCACTGGAGGCTGGACCCTTGAAAGACCAGGGCGAAGTTGCCGCGAACGCGTGCGGCGTCGCGGTCAACGTCTACACCAACCGCAACAAGCTGATCGTGGTGGCCCCGACGCCGGGACTGGAGCCGGAAAATATCGCCGTCACGGTTGGTGGTGATACCGTCGCGATTCACGGCGAGCTGCGGGGCGAGCTTCAAGAAGGCAAGCGCTTTTTGCTGCGCGAGTGGCAGGTCGGGCCATACACCCGGGCGGTCAAGCTACCGTTTCCGGTCGACGGGAGTCGCGCCAACGTCACCTACAATAACGGGATTCTCACGGTCGTCTTGCCCGAGGCACCCGAAACCGTCGCGCATCGAATTCACCTGCGGCGACTGAGCGCGACCAGCGGGGAGTATCACGGCTTCAGCGGGGTCAACGCCCGGGCCGTCGCCTCGCCGATGAGCTGAGGGCGCTTTTCCGGATGATGGTTGGTCTGCCACGGTGAAAGCCACCTGGATTCGCGGCGCGAATCCAGGTGGCTTTCACCGTGGCATTATTTTCAGAGCGGCAGCC
>JBOGTX010000669.1:0-2006 GCA_050695695.1 Chloroflexota bacterium | reverse complement strand
GTTGTGCGATGAGGGGCGCCGCCTCCAAGTGCTGGAACGATCGGTACGGCGTGCCTCGTGGATGTTCTTGCGCCTAACCCATGACCAACTTTTCGGCCGATCCGCGTCGCGCGGTTGGCCTCACCTCCGAGGATGCCGTGACCCTGGCCGACACCCGTATGACGACTGATCGCCCCGGGGAAAACGCCCCATCCGATGGACACATCGACGTCGGAATCCTGACCAAAGGCAAGCCAACCCTGGGCATGGCCCTGGCGAGCCTGCTCCTCCAGGACGAGGTTGATCTGCGGATCCACGTCGTGGATACGTCGGCCCGCCCGGTGATCAACCGCGACGACGTCCGGTATGCCCTGCGTCTGGCGGCCGACCGACGCGTCCATTGCAGCTACGAATATAGCGGCGAGTCGGACATCGCCTTTTCCAACGGCAAGGCGCGTCTGATTCTTGCCCTGAGCGGCACTCACCTCTGTCTGATGGATGACGACGTGGTCGTGCCCGCGAAGGCCCTCGGCCAGTTGCTCGAGACCGCGCGCGCGAAGCAGGTCTACGGGTACGTGAGTCCGTTCTGCAAAAATTCGCCGGTCCTGCACGGCCCGCTCGGAAAGCAGACGCCCTATACGCCTGGCTCGTTGATCTACCAGGACGACCTCGTTCGACGGATCCTGCTGGAATACTACGAAACGACCGTCGACGTGCTCGACCGACGCCGGAGCGACCGGAAGGTCTGGGAAACGGCGTTCTTGACCGCGCTCTTCGACGTCCTCGGTCGCCCTCGGATTCGCCAGGCTGACTTGATGACCTACCACCTCGACTATCAAGAAGATCCGAACTGGATCGACGAAGAACGAACGGTGATCGCCCGCTCGACCGCGATCGCCCACGAGCTGGCTCAGAAGAGCTACGCCACCGTGCCGCGGCCGGCGAGCAATCCGGCTTCCCAGCGCGTGGTCTACGACCTGTCTCGGCCGACCCAACGCGGGTGGGCACGTCGGGCGCGCCGGGTGCTTCCCTGGATTCGCTGACCGCGCTGGCACGGCCTTTGCCTCCCTTTCCCCGCTATGGCATCCGTCCTTCCCGATCTGGCCCGCCGCTTCGCCGGCCGACGGATCGTCGTGGTTGGCGACCTGATGCTGGACCGCTACATCACCGGGCGCGTGCGTCGGATCAGCCCGGAAGCGCCGGTGCCGGTGGTCGAAGTCGACCGGACCTACGAACGTCCCGGTGGCGCCGCTAACGTCGCCGCGAACGCGCGTCGCCTGGGTGCCCACACGACGCTGCTGGGCTTGATCGGCGCCGATCCGGACGGTCAGCGCTTACGCGACGTCTTGTCCGAAGCCGGCCTTTCGACCGAGCTGCTGATCGCCACCGAGGAACAGTCGACCACGGTCAAGACGCGCATCGTCGCGCACGGGCAGCAAATCGTCCGGGTCGACCGGGAATCCTTCCACCTCCCGAGCGTCGAGACCGCCGCCATCCTGATCGAGCGCTTCGCACGGGTGGACCGGGCCGACGTGCTCGTCCTGTCCGATTACGCCAAAGGTGTCCTCTCGCCAACCGTCTGCGGTGAGCTGGTCGCCCGCTGCCGGCAGCGCGGAATTCCGGTCGTCGTCGATCCAAAGGGGCGGAACTATCGAAAGTACGCCGGGGCCACCGCGATCACTCCGAACCAGCTCGAAGCCGCGCAAGCGCTCGGCGTCGAGGATCCCAGCGATCTGCGTGCCGACCACCTGCGACGCTTCTTTCTGAACGACCTCTCGCTGGATGCCGCGCTGATCACGCGCGGTGAACAGGGCATGACCCTGATCGTGCCGGGCCATCCGCCGTTCGACTTCGCGGCGACGGCGCGCGACGTGGCGGACGTCACCGGCGCCGGCGACACGGTCGCGAGTGTCTTCGCGTTGGGGGTAGCGGGCGGTTCCTCGTGCGAAGTAGCGGCCGTCGGCGAGAACGGCGCGGCGGGGGTGTTCGTCGTCTTGGTCTTTTTTAAGTAGATCTCCGTGGAGTCG
>JBOGTX010000668.1:0-3774 GCA_050695695.1 Chloroflexota bacterium | reverse complement strand
ATCATGGACGTCTACGAGCCGTTCTTGTTGCAGCTCGGCTTCATCGATCGCACGCCTCGTGGTCGAGTCGCGACTCGCCGCGCCTACGAACACCTGGGCATCCCACACCCGAGCGCCACGTCGAGGCAACAGCCTTCGCTATTTTGAGCACCGAATGATGGACCGTGGGACACCTTACCCGATCGTCTCTTGTCGATTTCGTCATCTTCTGGGTGATCGCCGTGCTCGCCTACGGCGTGGTTGGCTTCCTGCGCGGCCAACAGGCGATCCGTGGTGGGCTGGATTGGTTTCGCCAGGATCGCGTCGGTTGACGTAACCGGAGGCGTTACCCTGCCCGGTAGGCCGCGACCCAGATGCCCAGCGCCAGGAAAACCAGGATGAACGGGTTTTCCACGAGGCTGATGAAGACGTTGAACAGCAGCGAGCCAAGCATCCCGGAGCCAAGCAGCCCCAGCGGCTCGTGGACGAGAAAGTCGCCAAGCGAAAGAATCAGGTAGCTGATCACGACGCCAACCCCGGCGATCACGCGCAGGATGAGGTGGCGCTTGCGGTTCACGACCCGGCTCACGATCTCGCCGAGCCCAAGCCCGACCGCGAACGGGAAGACAATCATGAAGAGCGGAATCACGCGGAGGATGATGCTTCCCACGGCGCCGGCGACGACCGACGTGACCAGCATCGCGAGCACCGCGACGATCAGGTTGAGTGGAGACAGCTCGAACGTTGGCAGGCGGCGCGGGCGCGCGCAGGCGCGGCACTTCGCGCCGACCGGTGTCATGACCAGGCACCGCGGACAGATCGGTTTGCCACATTGGCCGCAGCGCAGGTAGGTCTCCACGTTCGGGTGCGTCGCGCACTGGACGGCCGCGCCCGGTTCGGCCTCAGACCGGCTCACGGTCGCTCGATTCGGTTGCCGGTCGGAGCTCGGCCGCCCAGCGCACGAAGTTACGGTAGACCTGAAGGCCGTGGCCAGCGCTTTTCTCCGGGTGGAACTGGGTGGCGACGACGTTATCGAACCCGATCGCCGACGCGAAGGGAGCGCCGTAATCGGTGAGCCCGACGATCAAACGCGGATCGTCGGGAACCACGGCGTAGGAATGGACGAAGTAGAAGTTGGCCTCGTCGGGAATGCCCTCGAAGACCCGATGTGCCAGTTGCTGACGCACCTGATTCCACCCCATGTGGGGGATCTTGAGGCCGTCGGGAAGCTTCTGGACGCGCCCGGGCACGACACCCAGGCACGCCACGCCGCCGTCCTCGTCACTCGACGCCATCAGGACCTGAAGGCCAAGGCAGACCCCAAGAAACGGTCGCCCGGATGCCACCGCCCGGCGCAGCGGCTCGATGAGGCCACGGGCGCCCAGCCCACGCATCGCCGCGCCCGCCGCGCCGACCCCCGGCAGCACCAACCCGGCGACCCGGTCAAGCTCGGATGCGCGATCGGTCACGACCGGCTCGGCCCCGGCCGCTTCGAGCGCCCTGGCCACGCTGCGCAGGTTGCCGGCTCCGTAGTCGACCACGGCGATCCGTGGCCGATTTCTCTCATTCATCGTCATGCCACGAACAGTCTACCATAGCGATGGTATACTCTGGCCGGGCCATCGGGCAACCCTAGCTCGGAGAAAGAATGAAGGTTCAGGTTCCAAGTAATGTAGCCTTGCGCTTGATTTTGCCGGGGGCCGTCGGATTGGTGACGACGGAGTACCGTGGCCGGATGAACGTGACCACGGTCAGCTGGCTGGCGCCGGTTGGGCGAGAGCCGCCGCTGGTCGCGCTGGCCATTCACCCCTCGACGCTGTGCCACGAGCTGATCAAGCGGAGCGGCGAGTTCGTGGTGAACATTCCCACCGCCGACGTTTTGAACCAGGTCTTGACCTGCGGCATGATGTCGGGGAACGACGTCGACAAGTTCGCCCGAACCGGCCTCTCGCTGGCCGAGCCGAGGGTCGTTCGGCCGCCCTTGATCGAACAGTGCGTCGCTCATCTGGAGTGCGCGCTGGTCAATGCCTTCCAGCCTGGCGATCACACCATCTTCGTCGGTGCGGTCGCCTACGCCTGGGCCGAGGAAAGCGCGTTCGACGAGACCTGGACCCTCGGGGACAAGGAGCTCAAACCGCTCCACCACCTGGGAGGCAAAACGTTCGCGGTTCTCGACGAGCGACTCGAGGCGCGATAAATCAGCCCTTGGTGGCCTGCACCAGCCGCGCGACGTCTTCGAGAACCGACACGATGAAGGTGACCGGCGTCAGCAGCACGCCGACCAACTACTGCTGAGTCGAGGCCGATCGCGCTGGAGCGGTGGACGCGGGGCCGCTCGCCGACTGAAGGCTGGCCTCCCAGCTCCGCTGGAAGGCGAGGGGCGACATTCCGATAGCCTGCTGGAACGCCTGATCGGTCGTCTCGCCCTGTCGGAAAGCCGCGATCAGCGCCGCCAGCTTCGTCGGCCCGTACGACCGGTCGAGATAGGCCACGATACTCGCGCTCTCGGCGTAGGCGAGGGTCGCGCCCGCGGTGCTTTCCGGAAAGTTCCCGCTGATCGATTGGATTGACATCAGCGTGTGAGACTGCGCTGCCGAATCGAGCGCCTGCTGGAACGACGGATCGAGGCTCCCCTCGGCAACCACCGCCATTCCCTCGTCAAGCCAGGTCGGGAGCGCTCCGAAGGGGTCCTCTGACGTGCTGTCGACCGCGACGTGGGTCATTTCGTGAGCGACGCTCCGCTGGGCATCGGCGAGGTCGTTTCCGGGCGCGAGCAGCACGATCAGGCGATAGAGCGGGAAGGTCTGGCCGCCGACCCACGGGTCGACGTTCGTCCCCATTGCCGATCGGAAGTCCTGTTCGTTGGCGTAGAAATAGACGTTGACCGGCCCGGTCACCGAGGTGCGGGCCGTCGCGCTGGCGTTGGCGAGGGCGGTGGTCGCGGCGGCGAGCACCGAGTCGGCGAACTGATCGTCGCCGTCGTACCAGTGGAGGGTGACCGACCCGCGGGTTCGATCGCGCCAGAAGAAGCGCGGGTCGGTCACCTTAAGATCCGCCCAATTGCTCGCGGCCGCCGCGCCACTCTGGTCCTCGACCCGCCACTGATAATGGATCGTCACCCCTGGCGGATAGTACTCGTGGCCAAGATCGATGGTATAGGTTGGGTCGACGCGGCTGGCCGGGGTGAGGCTCACCTGGGCGACGGTGGTGACCGGGTCGTCACCGGCCCGGTAGGCGATCCGAACCGATGAGATCTGAGCGGTACTTTTCGCCTGCAGCGTGAAGGCGAGCTGCTTCGGAAACTCGCTCCTGGCGCTCGTCGTTACGATGTCGATGGCACCGGCGGTGGCCGAGGCCGTGAATCGGGGGCGGGCCGCCGCGGGGTGACGCGACGCGGAAGCCCCGGCCGCCACCGGCGCGAGCGTTACCGCCAGCATCGCGACCACGACAATCGAGGAAACGAGCCGCGCGATCAGGCGGCCTCGCCGACCTTCCACTTCAGATACGACTCCATGAATGGACCGAGCTCACCGTCGAGCACCGCCGCGGAGTTGCTCGTTTCCGTCTCGGTTCGATGGTCTTTCACCAGATTATACGGGTGGAGAACGTAGGAACGAATTTGATTGCCCCAGCCCGCCTCGACGTGCTGCCCCTTGAGCGCCAATCGCTCGGCCTCGCGCTTTTGCTCTTCGATCTCGGCGAGCCGTGCCGCGAGGATCGTCAGCGCGGTCTCCTTGTTCTGAAGCTGAGAGCGCTCGTTCTGGCAGGTCACCACGATGCCGGTCGGCAGGTGGG
>JBOGTX010000667.1:0-3423 GCA_050695695.1 Chloroflexota bacterium | reverse complement strand
CGGCGTTGTCCCAGGCGTCGCCCGACTCGGCCTCCTCGTCCACCTCGGCTGGCCCATCGACAGCTTCGCCTTCCGGCGCACTGGCCTCCGGCGCATCCTTGGCCGGTGGGGCCGGCGTCGCTCCGTCATGGCGCGCCCGCGATCTCCATCCTTTGCCTTTTGAGACAGAATCGACCGGTTCAGTCGCGCCGACGTCGGTCCGATCCATCGTCTCGGGGTCGATCACCAATCGTCCTCCGGTTGGCGAGTGACGCGGTGGACGCATCACTCGGTACTTCGTTTCAGCCACGGCCAGGCAAGCCTGCTCAACCGCTCTTCGCTCTCGAGCTGACTCAGCTCGCGCTCGGCCTGGCGTCGAAGCTCGGCCAGCGCCTCGACGTCGTCGCCTGCTTCGAGATCACGCAGGTGCAACGTGTAGGTTTGCAACCGCGTTCGCCGCAATCGACGGCGAACGTCTCGCAGGCACCGTTCCTGCTCCGTTCCGACGCCACGCTCGTCGAGCGGCGGGCGCGCCCCTTCCTGATGAATCACCGCCCGCAGCCATTCGGCGACCGGCTCGGCCAGTGTTCCCGGGAGCGTCTCCCGGTCAGGAAAGCCGTTTGCCGAGATCTGCTGGCGAATGCCCAGGAAAACCTGCTGGCTCTCTACCAGCTCCCAGTCATCCTCGCGCAATTCCGAGGCGAACGCCGCCGACTGCGCTGGATACAAGAGTAACAGCCCGATCGCGTACTCGTCCAGCGTCGACCGCCGGCGCGTCGGCGCGGCCGGTTCCGGGGTCTCGGCGGTTGGCGCCTTCGCGGTCAAGCGCTGGCGCGCGAGCTCGGACGCCAGTAACTGCTCGGCGATGTGAACCCGGTCCGCCAGCCGCTGCAAATACAGCGACTGTTGCACCGGATCGCGAACCTCGCCGATGATCGGCAAGAGCCGGCGAACCGCCGCCGTGGTCTCTTTCGCCGACGTCAGGTCCGCGCGCCCCAGGACCACGTCGAAATAGAAGTCGACCACCGAGCGGGCGTCGTCGACGATCGTGCGCCACTGTTCCGCGTCCTCCCGAATGAGCTCGTCCGGATCGCGCCCGCGAGGCAGGGCGGCGATCAAGATGTCCGCGCCAAGTCGGCTCTCCAGGCGGACCAGACCTTGCGGAAGCGGCACCGCGACCTTGACGTCCCCGTAGACCTGCCGCGCCACCTCCAGTCCCCGTAACACGGCCTCGTCGCCCGCCGCGTCGGCGTCCAGCGCCAGCACCACCGTCCGGGTCAGCCGCTTCAGGACGTTGACCTGTCGCTCGGTCAACGCGGTACCGAGTGATGCCACTACATCTCTTATACCACTTTGGTGAGCGATCAAAACATCGACGTACCCCTCGACCACCGTCACCCGGTTCATCGCCCGGATCGTCGTCCGCGCCTGGTCGATGCCGTAGAGCGTCGCCCCCTTATCGAAGATATCGGTTTGGGGCGAGTTCAGGTACTTCGGCTGGCCATCGCCCAGCGTGCGTCCCCCGAAGCCGGTCAGCTCGTCGCGCTCGTCGTGGATCGGGAACACGATGCGCCCTCGCAGGCGGTCGTAGAAGCCACCGGTCTCACGCTCGACGGCGAGCCCGGCCGCCACGATCAGTTCCGGCTTTGCCCCTCGCTCGCTCAGATAACGGTACAGGGCATCCCAGCTATCTGGCGCCCAGCCCAATCGGAAAAGGTCGACCGTCGACGCGCTGAGCCCGCGCCCGGCCAGGTAGTCGCGCGCCGGCTGGGCGTCGGGTCGGCGCAGCGCCTGCTGGTAGAAGAGGGTCGCCTGCTCGAGTACATCGAGCAACTGGGTTCGCCGGCGCCCGGTCGCGTCTTCGCTCGATCGCGGCTTGAGCTCGACCCCGGCCCGTGCCGCGAGCACCCGCAACGTCTCGGCGAAATCGAGATTCTCGGTCTTCATGACGAACGTGAAAATGTCGCCGTTCGCCCCGCAGCCGAAGCAGTGAAAGTTCCCTTTGTCGGGGAAGACGACGAACGACGGCGTCTTTTCGCCGTGGAACGGGCAGAGGCCCTTGAACGTCTGGCCGGCCTTTTTCAGCGCGACCTTCTGGCCAATGACGTCCACCACGTCGAGGCGCGCCTTGATGTCCGCGATTGGATCGGCGCTCGGGCTCATGCCTGACAGCTCACCGGTGCAGAAAATACAGAGTGATCAACGCGACCGCGTTGTTCATCATATGCGCGATCATCGAGGGAACCAGGCTCTGGGTTTTCCAGTAGACGTAGCAGAAGGCCACGCCAATCAAGAGGATGGGGATGAATGCCTCGGCATTCAAGTGGGCGAGCGCAAACAACAGCGCGCTGAGGGCGAAGGCGGGAACCAGCCCATAAGTTCGCCGCGCCGCGCCAAAGACGTAGCCACGAAAAAAGGTCTCCTCGGCAATCGGCGCGATCACCGCCCCGGCCAGGAGAACCCCGATGAACTGAGGGATCGTCGCGTTGAGCACGCCCTCGAACATCTGCTCCTGGGTCTGGTGAATCCCAACCGCCTGGAGCGCGGCTTCGATCGCCGCCGAGCCGAGGATGACCAGAATTCCGACGCCAATGCCCAGCCCGACCCGCTCGCCGAGCTTGGAGATCGTCAGGCCAAGCTGCGACCAGGATAACACGTGGGGGCGGACGATGCGAAAGTAGACGATCGCCACCAGAACCAGATCGAGCGCGACGATCGAATAGACCAGCCCGCCGGGCGTCAGGGTCACCGCCTCGGTTGGATGCTGGGCCTGTTGAACGAGGAAGTAGGGTAAGGTCAGGAGGTTGGCCACGATCACCGCGACGCCGAGGCAGGCGAGGATCGTGCCAAGGGTGCCGTAGCCGCGCTCGGCGCGTTGGTGGGAAAGCGAGCCGACGACCACGTACGCCACCAGTCCAATCGAGAACACCGCGATGCCAACGATCGACAGCCCCAGCAAGGCCAGGATCACCGGGTGCTTCAGTCCGACGCTGAGCAGCGTCGGAGCGTGAAAACCCGACAGGCCAACCGTCAGCGCCGCGCCGACGATGCCCGGCAACGTCAACACGGCGCCAACAATGATCACCCAGGTTGGCCAGGAGAAGCGAGGGGATCCCCGCACGAACTGTCCTTAGGATCCGGACTTGGCTAACTCGGTTAGCACGGCCTGCGCCGCCGCCAGTCGCGCCACCGGAACCCGGAAGGGCGAACAGCTCACGTAGTTCAGGCCAAGGCGATGGCAGAACTCGACCGAGCTCGGCTCGCCACCATGCTCGCCGCAGATCCCCAGCTCGATGTCCGGGCGGGTCGAACGCCCGGCCTCAACCGCCATGCGCATCAGCTTCCCGACGCCGGTCTGGTCCAGCACCTGGAACGGGTTCGTCGGCAGGATCTTCCGACTGACGTACTGGAGCAGGAACTTGCCCTCGGCGTCGTCGCGGCTGA
>JBOGTX010000666.1:0-5479 GCA_050695695.1 Chloroflexota bacterium | reverse complement strand
GCCATTGGCGCTATCCTCATCGCGGCCATCGCTTAGCCGATCAGAGATACCCCAGCTCCGTCGCCAGCGGCACGGCGCGTTGGAGGAGACGAGCAGCCTCCTCCGACCGTCCAGTATCCCAGGCATGCAGCGCGGCCCCGAGGAGTGCGCTGAGCGGTTTCGGCGGAGGCTGCTGGGTCGGGTCGAGGATGAGCCGCAAGTGGCCCATTGCCTCGGGCAGGTTCCCGCGCGCGAGCGCCACGCCAAGCAATGGCCAGAGGCCGGTCCAGAGAAACGGACTGATCGGCTGTTGAAGCTGCCAATCCTCCAGCGACGCACGACCATCGGCCTCGGCCTCGACCAGATTGCCGTCGCGCCAGGCGATCCAGGCGCGATGGCCGATGAGAACCCGGTTATTCCGAGCCGCGCCAACGGTGAGCGCGCGGTCGAGGGCCGCCCGGACCGGCTCCGTCTGTCCCCGTCGCCGGTGGACGAGCGCCAGGAAGGTCAAACCGTGGTTTTGCAGCCGCGCGCTGCCGATCCGCTCCCCCACCCGCAGCCCTTTTTCTAGCTCGGCCTCGGCGTCGTCGAGCCATCCGGAGCACCAGAGGGAAACGCCAAACGAGACGCGATAGATTCCAAGCTTGGTCAGGTTTCCCGTCCGTTCGATCGAGGCTACGGTATCGCGCCAGGCGGCCAGCTTCTCGGCCGTCATCACGCTCACGTAGCGATTGCGAATGAGATCGCGCGTTCCCGCCGCGTGCAAGAGGAACCGGCGCTGCTCCTCGGTGCCGTGCCGCTCGACGACCGGCCGGGCCTTTTCGATCGCCGTCGTCATCTCGTCCGCCGACCAGCGCATCGGCGGCCAAACCTGGGCGAACTGGAGCTCGATCCACTCCTGGTCCCAGGCCGGACTCGCCGGATCCGGCGCCCGGGTCAGTTCGCTTTCCGCTTCCTGGAAGGCCTGGCGCGGGGCGACCCGCGTGGCCAGGTCAGGACGGGTGAAGTCGATACTCCCGCTGTGCCCTCGCTTACGTTGCAGGCGCGCCCGCCGGAGGTGCTCGGTTGGCGGCGCCCAGGTCAGGGCGTGTTGGTAGGCGTCAGTCGCCTCCCGGTAGCGCCCGATGCCGGTCGAGACGTCTCCGAGCGATTCGTATACCTGGACCGCGGTTTCCCAGAGTCGATCCCCGCCCGCCGGACGACCGACGCGCGCTTCGAGGAGCGCGATCGCCCGCTCGAATGCGTTGATCGCCTCGGGGTTCGCATAGATTCGAGCCGCGACCTCACCCGCTCGCTGATGGAAGGGAATCGCCCGATCGGGCAGGCCGGCGCGCTCGTAATGCTCGGCGATCTGCCCGCAGACGGCGTCCCGATCGCCCGAATACACCGCCTCAAGGGCCTCGGCTACTCGCCGGTGGAGCAGGCGACGGTAGGCCGGACTCATGGATCGGTAGACCTGCTCACGCAGCTTGTCGTGGCTGAAGTCGTAGGTTTCGCCCGCGCCTTGCTCGCGGACGATTCGCCGCCGCCACAGCTCGTCCAGCCCACGAACCACGGTGTTTTCGTCGTCGGCGCTCGCTCGGGCAAGCACCGACGACGAGAATTCCCGGCCGATGACCGCGGCGGCGTTCGCCACGTCGCGGGCCGAGGGGCTAAGCCGCGCCAGCCGCGTCGCGAGCACGGTCTGCACCGACGGCGGAACGCTCGACGCGGGCTGGCTGAGCAAGGGGAGCGGGCGATCGGCCAGCGGTTGCCCGTCCTCGAGCCGTGCCTGGGTCCCGGCTCGCGCCAGCTCGACCACGAAAAGCGGGTTGCCCTCGGTCTCGTGAAAAAGCCGGTCGCGCGCCCCGGCGTCGAGCTCGCACCCGAGGATCCGCTCGGCCAGCGAGGCCGTCTCGTCCGTGCTCAGCGGTCCGAGCGGAACTTCGGTCACCAGACCATCGCGTTGCAGCGCGCCAAGGAACGCGATCAGCGGATCGCCGGCGAGCGCTTCCCCCACCCGCACCGTCCCAATCAGGAGCAGCCGCGCGCCGGGCGCGAAATGGAACAGGTACTGCAGCCAATCCAGGGTCTCCTGGTCGCACCATTGCAGGTCGTCGAGCAGGAGCAGCAGCGGCGGCCGCGCGCTCAGCACGGCCCGGGCGAGCGCCTCGAAGAATCGCTGACGCTGCCAGCCTTCGGTCAGCGCGGCGGGACGCGGTAGCCTGGGCCGTCGGGCGAGAACCTCCGGCGCGAGACGGGCGACCTCGGTGAGCCAGGCGGGGTCAAGCGCCGAGAGGCCGGTTTGAAGGGCCTCGGCACGCAGCCAGGTGGTGACCGGCGCGTAGGCCAGGTTGCCGAGCGCGACGTACCCGCGCGCGGATGCCGTCGTCATGCCTTGCCGACTGACCCAGGCTTCCAGCTCCTCCGCCAGCCGGGTCTTGGCAATACCCGCTTCGCCGGTGAGAATCACGACGCGCGCGTTCCCGTCCGCGGCCTGGCGCCAGGCACCCTGGAGCAGGCGCCATTCCACGCGCCGGCCAAGGAGTGGCACGATGGCCCCGCGCGAAGCGGGCCGATCGACCGGTGGCCCGGTGAGGACATCCGTCCGCGACAGTGATTCATAGATCGCCCGGGTAGCCTCGCTCGGCTCGGCCCCCAGCTCGCGCTCCAGGGTCGTGGTGCAGGTGTGGTAGACGCGCAGCGCCGCGGCACGGTCGCCCCGCCGCGCGAGCAGGCGCATGAGCTGACGATAGGCGGCCTCGTGCAGAGGATCCTGGCGGAGAAGCTGCTGGGCGGTCAGAATCGCGCCGTCGTCGTCACCTTCCCGTTCGAGGAGCGCGATCAGAGTTTCCGCGCCGTGGAGAAAGAGCTGCCGCAGCCGGTCGCGCTCCGGCAGGATCCACTCGTCATAGCAACCGGGCAAAAGGTCGCCCTGATACCGGCGCATGGCCCGTTCGAGCTCCTGACGCGCCACGCTCGCGTCTTGAGCTTGCTCCGCCTCCGTTGCCCGAGCCACCGCCGCTTCGAGATCGACGACGTCGAGCGTCCAGGGCGCGTCGGCGTGGGAGGGTCGCCAGTGCAGGCTCGATTTGTCGGCGTGGAGATAGCGATCGGCGTCCGGAAGCGATTGGCGCAGGTGAAACAGCAGTTGCCGGAGGTTGGTGTGCGCCTGGGCTTCGTCCGAATCGGGCCAGAGCAGGAAAGCCAGTTGCGACCGGCTCCGCGGCGCGCCCGAGTGCAGCACGAGGTAGGCCAGCAACGACTGCAAACGGGGAACGGTGACCGTCGTGATCGGCGCCTCGCCGGCCAGCAGTCGGAAATCTCCCAGCAGTTGGATTTGGAGGGTCGGAGCCACCGAAGGTTTCCTTCTTCAAGCCTCGGGTCATCGCCTCGCCGGACCGAGCGCGCCCTCCGCGGACGCCCGGAGAGCGATTGCACGGCCCGCGCTGAGCTGGCGGATAAGCGCCGTCGGTTCCGGGATCGCCTGGTGAGACTATACGCCAGCCCTGAAACCTCCGGCAAGCGACGACCGAGGTTGGAGTCTCCAGGAGGTGTTCACCGCGAGAACGCGAAGGCAGACGTCTGGACCACGAAGGGCGCGAAACACCGCGAAAGCCGCGAAAAAGCGAGGGTGCGGCGCTTCCCAGTTTTCGCGCTTTTCGTGGTCCAAACGCTCTTCGCGGCGCCGGTCTCTCCCGTCTTCCGCTAACCCGCGTTTCCCTCCGCGTTTGGCACGGCGATCCCGGGATTCCGCTTCACCGTGTAAATCATCACCCGGTTCGGCGCGTCACCGACGACGGCAACCACTTCGATCTCCTCGGTCGTCACGACGCCACGGGCCAGTGGGTCGAAGCTCGCGCGCGGGGCCAGATTGTAGTAGTAGGTGGTGCCATCGACCGGGACGCCCTGGTAGTTGCTCGCCTTCACCCGCGCGCCCGAGGGCAGGACGATCAACGGGTCGGCGCCTGGCCCGAGCCACGGACCGGCGTAGCTCAGCACCTGGGCGGCCGGCGAGGTTGGTGGGGGCAGTGGCGCCACCGGAGCGTGGACGAAGCCGGTGACGTAAGCGATGAACAGCGACGACACGACGATGATGGCGCAGGCAACGACGAGCCGCGTGGTCTGGCCCGTCCCCTCAAACGGCCACGCCACCTCTTTGAGCGCCGTTGCTCGCCACCGTTGGGCCACCGAAGAATGGCGCGACATCGCACCCAAACCTGCCGACGATCGATCGCCCTGCCCGGGTCGCTGCTTTCCGAGATCATTGTAACGCGGGGCGGGAATTTTGTGTATATTTTGATCAAACAAGGCCAAATCAGGCCTGGCAATTCTAGAAGAGGAGGCTGGTCGATGGATCATATCGCGACCGGCGGCGGCGACGCCCGGCGTCCGGGGCTGATCAGCCGGCTCGTGGCGGCGATCTACGACCGCGGCATTGCCCGACGGGAGCGACAGGTCTTTGGCGAAGACCGTCGCCGCCTGCTGCGGGGCGCGCGCGGGCGCGTTCTGGACGTGGGAGCGGGCACCGGGGCAAACCTGCCTCACTACTCGCGGGAACAGGTCTCCGAGCTCGTCCTCCTCGATCCGTCGCTCGGTATGCTCGATCGAGCGCGTCGCAAGGCGACGGAGCTCGGACTGGCGGCGCGGATCTTGGAGCAGGGGGCAGAGCGTCTGCCCTTCTCGGACGAGAGCTTCGACACCATCGTCTTCACCCTCTCGCTCTGCACGATCCCGGATCCGGCCGCCGCGCTGCGCGAGGCCCACCGCGTCCTGCGCCCGAGCGGCCAGCTGCTCGTCCTGGAGCACGTGCGGGCCCACGAGGCCTCCCTGGCCGCCTGGCAGGACCGGCTGACCCCGCTCTGGAAGCTTTTCAGCGCCGGCTGTCACCCGAACCGGAATACTCGGGCGGCGATCGAAGCGGCCAGGTTCAGCTTCGAGTCGGTCGAAGAATCTCGGGACCGGCGAATCCCGGTGGCCCTCATGCAGCCGAAGCTGATCGGCGTGGCTCGCCGAGCGGAGTGAGCTCCATATTCAGGAGACCCGTGATCGCCGCCGAAGATCGTCTCGCCGCGTGGGAACGAGAGGAGTAACAACGTGGAGAAGCATCAGGCACGAACGGCACGGGAGCTTCTGGAAGAGCAGCTTCAGGACCCGGAGTTCCGTGCGCGATGAGAGCGCATGGCGTTGGCCCGGGCGGTTGCCATTCGCCTGATCGGTTATCGGGCCGACCGTGGCTTGATTCAGGCCCAGCTCGCGAAAGTCCTTGGGGTCAAGCAGCCACAGGTTGCCCGCCTTGAGCTCGGCGTGCATAATCCAACCTGGGGTTAGTGGCACTTTGTTGGATTCGCCAAGACGGTCGGCGACGGCGCGGCTTCCGACGGAGAGCCAGACCTGATCTCCTGCTGGCACGGTGGCTTTACCGCGCGCCGACCCGAGCTTCCACCACCCCGCGTCGAACGGTCCCGGGAGATGCCGCCCCAGTACGTCGCGTAGAGGACGCCAGGCGGCTCTTCCAAAT
>JBOGTX010000665.1:0-2251 GCA_050695695.1 Chloroflexota bacterium | reverse complement strand
GTGTTGTAGTCGCCGATGATCCGCGGGATGTCGGATCCGTCGACGTTGAACTTGCTCCACTGATTGCGGTCCGGGCCGAAGAGGCCAAAGATGGTCATGCCCAGCACGTACGGATCGTTGTTCATCTGATCGGCCACCCAGGTGAAATCCTCGGCCATCGACGTATCGGTGGTAACGTCCCGCCAGCCGTTGTACAGCCCGATCTCGGTGATGATGAACGGACCAGACTTGACCCCGGCCGCGTCCAGCGCGGCGTGGATCTGCCGAAAGTAAAAGACCTGGTCGTTGGCCGCCGGATCGCGCAGTGACTTGACGTTCGGGTCCGGATAGCTGTGAACCCCGAAGTAGCGGCTCGCCTGGATGGCCTGGGCGAAGTACTTCGGATACTCGTCGGCGCGGACGCTGCGTGGCCCGTCGTTTCCCGCCACCGCCGGGATGCCGTAGTAATCCTGGAGTCGGTTGGCGAATGCGACCTGGAAGGTGTTGTAGGCGATCAAATTGGCGGGGTCATCGCCGTTCGCGACCTCGTTGTAGCTCATCCAGGCGTCGACGACGCCCTTCAAGGGAACCGCGCTGGCGGCAACCTGATCGGCGAACGCGCTGCCACGCTGGGCCGGATTGTCCAACGGCTGGCTCGTGGCGAAGATGCGTCCGACGATGAACGCCTTGGGAAAGTGCTGACGCACCTCCTTGGCGAAGTCGACCGACGGATCCATCAGCAGGATGACCGAAGGGCGGGACTCGTCCATCGCCGGCAACATCCCACCGCCGCTGTCGTACACGCCCAGTCCCAGCTTGGTGATCCGAACCGGCCCCCGGGTGGGGATTGGCGTCGGCGGCGGGGGCGGCGGGGTCACCGGCGGCGCCGTCGGCGCCACCACCGCGGGCGCGGGCGTCGGGGTGGCCGGCACCGGCGGGCCGGTGCACGGTGCTCCACCACCAACCACCGGCAGGTAGACGTGAAATGGCGTCGGACTGCCGGCCGGCGTCGGCGCGACCGACGTTGGGTCCGCGCCCGGTGTGATCCGGGGAATGCGGGTGGTCGTCGGCTCGGGAGCCGGGGACGACGCGGGTGATCCAGTTGGCAGGGGAGTCGTGGACGGGCGTGGGAGAACGATTCCACTGGCATAGAGGAACGTTCCAATCAGGATCACGACGACGAGCGCGGCGATCAGGCCGGCCACGCGTCGAGGCAGCCCCAACGGTCAGGATGCCCGGGCGCGCGACGCCCGGACGCGGATCTGGGGAGACGTCTCCTGGGAGCGCCTGGCGAAAGCACTGCCCGAGGGTGCCCCGGCCAGGCGCGCATCCTGATCGTGCATCAAAGCTGTAAAGTGAGGAATTCTTTCATGAACTCGTACAACTGCGCGCGATCGGCTGGATCGGCGGGTTGCAAGGAGTAATGGTTGACCAGCAGAACCGACTGGGCTCGCCACTCTTTCCAGCAGTTCTCACAGACCTGCTCCCAGACCGCTTTTCCGAGCTCTCCCGCGATCGGTGGCTTGGCGAGCCTCGGTCCAACCAGCCCACAGCGCGCGCACGCCACCTGTGTCGGATCCGTCACAGTAACCCTCGTGGAATCGTCGGTCCCGAGCGCCTTCGCTCGCGCCCAGGCAATCCTATCACGACTCGCGGCTGTGCCACAAATGCCTTGCCAATCTGTTCAACATGCTGTATAATTGTGCCCGGAAGTCCGGGTCGGTCTCCTGGCAAGAAGATGATGGTACTTTGGCGAGGAATAGGGCGCCTCACGGGTAACAAGTCTCCCCGATGCTCCGTGACCGAGACGGTTCCAGCAGATTTGTCTCATGACCCAAGGAGGTCGTTCGTTGCTGTCTTCGTATCAAGATCAGGTTCTCACCTGTAAGGACTGTGGGAGCCAATTCGTGTTCACGGCCGGGGAGCAAGAGTTCTACGCCAGTCGAGGATTGATGCACGCGCCGGGCCGCTGCTCGGCGTGCCGGGCCACCCGCAAAGCGCGGATCGGCTCGGAAAGCCAGGGAATGGGGATGAGCTCGGACGGCGGCTTCCGCCGCGAGCGCACCCAGCGAGAGATGCATCCCGCGGTTTGCTCGAACTGCGGCAAGGACACTCTCGTACCCTTCCTCCCGCGCGGGGATAAGCCGGTCTACTGCAGCACCTGCTTCGAGCAGGTTCGCAGCTACCGGTAAGCCGAGCTCGGGAGAGTAAGCGGTCAGGGCGCGTGCCCTGAAGGTGCTTTGACCGCTTGCGTCGTCGGACACCCGAAGCG
>JBOGTX010000664.1:0-4517 GCA_050695695.1 Chloroflexota bacterium | reverse complement strand
GATCATTCCACTCGGTGGAGGCTTCACCTGGCTGAGCAAGGACCTCGAGCACGACCGGACGCTTGCTCAGGAGGGTTGGCAGCGCTGCCGAGAAGCGATCGAGGGCGGCCAGTACGACGTCGTGATCCTGGACGAGCTGACCTACTGCTTCACCTATGGCTGGCTCGACCTCGACGAGGTTCTCGGTGTCCTGCGTTCCCGGCCTCCTGACCAGCACGTGGTGATCACCGGGCGAAACGCGCCGGACAAGCTGATCGAGCTCGCCGACCTGGTGACCGAGATGCGCGAGATCAAGCACCCGTTCAAGTCGGGCGTGAAGGAACAGAAGGGAATCGAGTTTTAGGGGGCAGCGGGGGCGTGGCCCATCCCCGGCGCCTTTGCAAACCGAATCGGATTCCAGCGCAGGTGAACGAAGCCATGACTCCAGAGCTCGAATCACTCATCGGCCGCATCCAACCGCTCGCCGAAGCTGCCGGGCGCGCGGCGCGCGAGCGCGAAAATCAACTGACCAAGCCGCCCGGGAGCCTGGGTCGGCTCGAAGACCTGGCCGTCCAACTGGCTGGCATCACTGGCCAGGCACGGCCGCGCTTCGTCCACAAGGCGGTCATCGTGCTGGCCGGCGATCACGGCGTCGCCGCGGCCGGCGTGTCGGCCTACCCGCCAGCCGTGACCGCCCAGATGGTCTTGAACTTCCTGTCCGGCGGCGCCGCGATCAACGTGCTCGCCCGCCGGGCCGGCGCCCGGGTCGTGGTGGGTGACCTTGGTGTAGCCGCCGATTTCCCGGAACATCCCGGGCTCGTTCGAGCGAAGATCGGTCGGGGCACCCGGAATATGCTGGAAGGGCCGGCCATGACCCGCGATGAGGCGCTGGCCGCGGTGTCGGCCGGCGCCGAGATTCTCGAAGCCGAGGCTCGTCGCGGGCTCGACCTCCTGGCGATCGGCGAGATGGGAATCGGCAACACGACCGCGGCGAGCGCGATCGTCGCCGCCCTCACCGGCCGCCCGGTGGCCGAGGTGACCGGCCGCGGGACCGGCATCGACGAGGTCACCTGGCAGCGGAAGGTCGCGGCGATCGAACGCGCCCTCGAGATCAACCGTCCGAATCCGGGCGATCCGCTTGACGTACTGGCGAAGGTCGGGGGCTTCGAGATCGCCGGGTTAGTCGGGGTCGTCCTGGCCGCGGCCGGGCGGCGGGTGCCGGTGCTGGTCGACGGCTTCATCTCGAGCGCCGCCGCCCTCGTCGCGGCCGAGATCTGCCCGCGGGCGCGAGACTACCTGATCGCCGCCCACCGCTCGGTCGAGGTGGGGCACCGGGTCATTCTCGACCGCCTGGGGCTAAGGCCCTACCTCGACCTCGATCTACGGCTGGGCGAAGGAACCGGCGCGGTGCTGGCGATGGGACTGGTCGACGCCGCGGCGGCGATCCTTGACGAGATGGCAACCTTCGCCGAGGCCGGGGTCAGCGCGCGAAGCCCGACCGACGGACAGCCGGCTGCAGATCCGGATGCGCGTCGGCGGCCATTCCCGCTCGAAGGGCCCGACTCGACCTCCGATGGCTGAACGGGTGGAATTCGGCGGGAACGGGCGACCGACCCCCTGGTGGGCACCAATCGCCCTGTCCTGGTCGTTCCTCACCGTCCTTCCCGCACCGTTCGTCGAAGCGAGACCGGGCGCGGTCGCGGTAGCCCTGGTCTTTTTCCCACTGGTTGGCGCGGCGTTGGGCGCGCTGCTCGGCGGGCTCAGCCTCGCGCTCGATCGGGTTCTGCCAGACGCACCGATCGCCGTGCTCGTCCTCGCGGCGTCGGCCCTCTTGACCGGCGGCCTTCACCTCGACGCGCTCATGGATACCGCGGACGGCGTCTTCGGCGGCACGACCCCCGCCGACCGGCTGACGATCATGCGCGACAGCCGGATCGGCGCCTTCGGCGCGATCGCCGGCGCGCTGGCCCTGCTCGGCCAATACGCCTGCTTGAGCGACCTGAGCGGGACCGCGCGACTGATCGCGCTGGTCGTCGCGCTCGCGCTGGGGCGCTGGGCGATGGTCGTCGCGATCCGGGTCTTTCTGCCGGCCCGGCCCGACGGCCTCGGCGCGACCTTCCATCAAGCGGCAAGCGTCTGGACGCTGGCCGGAGCGACCGTGCTGGCGGTGCTGGCCGCCGTCGTGACCGGCCCGCTGGGATTAGCCGCCCTTGCCGGAAGCGCCGCCGTGGCCCTGCTCGGCGGCTGGTTCATTGCCCGGCGGATCGGCGGCCTGACCGGCGACAGCTACGGCGCGCTGGCGGTCGTGACCGAGACGCTCATCCTGTATCTGGCGGTGGCCCTTGGCCGCTAATCCGGGCTCCGTCACCCTGATCCTCGGCGGCGCCCGCGGCGGCAAGAGCGCCTGGGCGGAGAAGCTGGCGATCCGGAGCGGCCGCCCAGTGGTCTTCCTGGCCACGGCGACGGCCGGCGACGCCGAGATGGCCGCCCGGATCGCCGCCCACCGGGCGAATCGGCCCGCCGACTGGCGAACTGTGGAAGAACCACTCCTCCTGACGCGTGCTGTCCAGCAACACGCCCACCCGGGTGACCTGCTGCTGGTCGACTGCCTGACCCTCTGGGTGAGCAACGTCGTCCTCGCCCGCATCGGCACGCGGGATCCAGAAGGCCTGCCCGCCAACGAATGGCGACCGCTCGAAGATGAACTTTGCGCCGCGGTCGAAGCGTTGATCGAGATGGCGCGGGCAGCCAACGTCTCCTTGATCCTCGTCTCGAACGAAGTCGGCCTGGGCATCGTCCCGGCCTTCCCGCTCGGGCGTCTTTACCGAGACCTGCTCGGCCAGGTCAACCGCGTTGCGGCCGGCCACGCCGACTCGGTGATCTTCATGATCGCCGGTTTGCCGGTCGATCTGCGACGACTGGCCGCGGACCTTCCGTAGCGCCGTTCCCTGGACGCGGTCCTCCTGGATTATCCGCTTGACCTTATGTGAAGCAATGCCAGCGGCGCCCACGGAGCGGCTGATCACTCCTTCCGCACTCATGACACATTTCGGGCACGGAGTGTGACGATCTGCCGTCGTCAGCCTTCGAGGATGGCCAGATCTACCCGGCGCAGGCGTTCGGGGTCGGCGAGGATGTCGATTTCGACGATCTTGCCGCCCGCGACGGTGATACCCCAAACCGCGACCGGTTGGCCGCCATCCAGCATAATGACGCCAGCGGCACCGTTGACGAGTACCGGTCGCAACCGGGCGGCGGGGTGCCGGCGGGCACCGCCCAGCGAGGAGCGCGCCACCGCGATCGCCCCCCGAACCACCCTGGTGGCTCTCGGGCGGGCCGGTCCGCTATCGGCACGGAGCACCACGCCGGGGTCGAGCACGGCGACCAGGGCGTCGAGGTCACCATCGCGCGCAGCCGCGAGGAAAGCGTCGACCACCCTCCGCTGAGCGACCAATTCGGTGTCGGGTGCACGGGCCAGACCACGCACGCGGCGCCGTGCCCGGCTCGCCAGTTGCCGGGCCGCATCCGGCGAGCGCTCCACCATCGGAGCGATTTCCTCGAACGGCACGTCGAACATGTCGTGCAGCACGAAGGCCAGGCGTTCAGCGGGGGCCAGCGTGTCGAGCACGACCTGGAGCGCCAGCCCGACCGAGTCGGCCAGCAGGGCCTCGTGCTCGGGGCCAGCCCCATCCTCGAAGCTGATGATCGGATCGGGCACGTAGGCGCCCAAGGGTTCCTCGCGACGTCCGTTGCGTGAGCGCAGCATGTTCAGGCACACGCGCGCGACGATCGTCGTCCGCCAGCCGCCGAGGTTCTCGATGCCGCTCGCCCCGGACCGGCTGAGGCGCAGCCAGGCATCCTGCACCGCGTCGTCGGCTTCGGTCAGCGAGCCGAGCATCCGGTAGGCCACTGCTTTCAGGTGCGCCCGGTGCTCCTCAAAGTGCTCGGCCAGCCATTCGCGTTCGTCCATCGGTCACATTCCTCCGTCGCCGCGTGTCATGGGAGTGACCCCTGAAATCTCAAGAGTGTGACAGGAGATGTGTCCGTGATGCAATCAGTTGTGACGCGAGTCTTTCAAGGGCTGGCGTGGCTCGTCCTGGCCGGCCTCGTCGTCGAGTTCTATCTCGCTGGCGCCGCGCTGTTCGGCGTGACGACGTTCCAGCCGCACCGGGCGCTGGGCAGCGCCCTGGTCGTGGCGATCCTGCTGCTCCTGATCCTGACCTCGGTCGCCCGGCCCGCGCGGCGTGTGGTCGGGCTCACGGCGCTGCTGGCGGTCTTGACAATCGTGCAGGTGGTGCTGCCACAGCTGCGGACGAGCGTGCCCCCGGTGGCCGCGCTCCACGTCCTCAACGCGGCGGTGCTCCTGGCGGTAACCGGCGCCATCGCTCGCTCGCCGGGCCGCTCGGCGGACGCCCGGACCGCGGTGAGTGGCGGCAAATCTCTCGCTAGCCTGCCCGGTGCAAGCGGCGCCACCCTTCCGCGGGAGTAACGTGACCAGTCCTTGACTGCCTGCCGCGGCAGACTGGAAGGTACACTGG
>JBOGTX010000663.1:0-2335 GCA_050695695.1 Chloroflexota bacterium | reverse complement strand
CCCGTCGGCCGAGCGCGGCGGGCGACCCGTCGCCATGGACGCTCGCTTCACTCATGAGGTGACGTCCCCCTTGTTCCAGAGCAGTCGCATGTAGACTAGAGCGATGAACAACGTCAGAAACGCGATGATGTAGGAATAGGCGTTGCCAAGTCCGAAGTTGAGGTCCAGGAAGGCGGTCTGGTACGCCGCGTAGCCGATGGTCGTCGTATCGTTCCCCGGTCCGCCGCCGGTGAGCAGATAGATGATGTCGAAGAGGCGAAGCCCACCGAGGGTTTGCAGAATCAGCACGATCAGGATCGGCTGAATCAGCCAGGGAAGCGTGATCGAGCGAAACCGGTCGAAGACGCCCGCGCGATCCACCCGGGCTGCGTCGTAGAGCTCGGATGGCACCGCCTGCAGCGCGGCCAGGATGATCAGCGTCGAGAACGGGAAAGTGTTCCAGACGTTCGCGAAGATGAGCGAGGGAAACATGGTCCCGGCGTCGATCAGCCAGGCGTGATAGTGATTGATGATCCCGAGCGAATAGAGCGCGCCGTTGAGGATGCCGACCTCGCCGTTGTAGACCCACTGCCACATCAGCGCGTTCACCACGCCGGGCATCGCCCACGGCAGCAAGATCAGGGTGCGCATGATGCCACGCCCGCGGAAGGGCTCATTCAAGACCAGACCGACGCCCACCGCGATGACCAGCACCAGCAAGGTCGTCCAGAAGGTGAAGAGGATCGTCACCCGCAGGGAGTTCCAGAAGTCGCTCGTCTCGATCAGGGACAGGTAGTTTTGCACGCCAATGAACGGAAAAACGTCTGGCCGACGCAGGGTGTATTGGTGCAAGCTGATCCAGAAGGCGTCGACGATCGGATAGATCGTCAGGACGAGGATCAGAATCAGCGCTGGCAGGTTCAGCAGGTAGGCCATCCGGGCCTCGGTCAGCCATTTGCTCCGCGAGACCAGGACGGAGCTCGATTGGGAAGCGGGGGCGGCCGCGGGCGCTCGTTCCATGAAAGCTCGACCTACGCCGACTGTTTGGCCAGCGCGCGGGCCTTGTTCGCGGACTCGGTCAGCGCGTCCTTGGGCGCCTTCTTTCCCAGGATCGCTTCTTGGATCTGCGCCTGGAGGTGGGTGTACCAATCGGTCCACCACGGATACTGCAATCCGTCGCGGGTGCGCGCGAGCTGCGTTGCCTGGTCCATCAGCCCCGGATCGGCGATGAACGTCTTGGTGTGCGCCTGCACCTCGGGGTCCTGTGCCAGCGGCTTGAAGACGTAGCCGAGGGACTGAAGGAGCCACCAGCGCTTGGCGGTATAATACTCGCCGGTCTTGTCTTTGGCCCCCATATAATATGCGAGCTTCCAGGCGTCGTCCAGATGGCTTGTGTAGGAGGTAACGCCGTATAAGCGCGTCCAGCCCGGGGCGTAGTGCGGCGAGTTTTGATCGAGACCGGGGATCAGGGCCAGACGCGAATTGATCTTGCCCTGAATCGCGATCCGCGACTGGGTGGGGTCGTTATCCGCGTAGAGGTCGTAGCGTGAGTACGCGTAGAAGGCGGCCTTGCCGGATCGATAGGCGGTCAGCGTGCCCTGCGGAACCGGCTGCATATTCGCCGCCGCGTTGACGATTTTCCATTCGTTGGCCGCGGCCACCCACCACTTCAGGATCTCGAGCGGCACCGGATCTTTGTCCGGGTAGGTCGGCTGGCCGTTCTCGTCGAGCAGGTGCCCGCCGCTGCCGAAAACGAACATCCAGTAATCCCACATCGCGTCGGAGCCCTGCGTCCAGTCGAACTCCAACGGGAACTCGATCTTTCCTTGCTTCTTGATCGTCTGCGATTGGGACCGCAGCTCGTCGAGCGTCGTGGGCGCCTGGGTGATTCCCGCGTCCACGAGCATCTGCTGGTTCCAGTGGAGCACGTCGAAGTCGGTGTAGTAGAAGGTCCCCCAGTTTTGACCCTTGTAGGTCGACTGCTCGAGATTGAGCTGGTAGAGGTCGGGCACGATGGCCTTCCACTCGGTGAAGTCGTTGACCGGACGGATGTACTTCGCGTCGACCCACGCCGCGGTGTACTGATCCCGAACGTAGACGACGTCGATGGGCGTCTTAGCCTGGAACTTTGGGATGAGGGCGGTGAGATATTCGCCGCTGATCGACTGATAATCGACGGTCAGGCCAGGGTTTTGCTGGGCGAAACGATCGACGTTCTGTTTCACTTCATCGGGTTGGTAATTCCAGCCGATCAGGACCAGGTTGGTCTTCTGCGCGCTCGTCGTGGTCGCCTGGGCCGCCGGCGCCTGGGTCGGCGCGGCAGCGGTGGCCGGGGTCGCGGCGGTCGGTTGGGCGG
>JBOGTX010000662.1:0-2743 GCA_050695695.1 Chloroflexota bacterium | reverse complement strand
ACGCCCGCCTGCGCGAGTCGGTGACGCTTATGCGCCGCCTCTGGACCGAGGAGCGGGTGACCTTCGACGGCACCTACTACCATACCCACGATGCCACGGTGTACGACCGTCCCGCCGAGCCGATCCCGCTCTACATCGCCGCCGGCGGGCCCCAGGTGGCGAAGTACGTCGGCCGGGTGGCCGACGGCTTCATCTGCACCAGCGGCAAGGGCGCGACGCTCTATCGCGAGCAGCTTCTTCCCGCCCTGGTCGAGGGCGCGACGGCGGCCGGCCGCGATCCCGACCAGATCGACCGCATGATCGAGGTCAAGGTCTCGTTCGATACCGACCAGCGGCGCGCCCTCGAGGACACCCGCTTCTGGGGCGCGCTCGCGCTCTCCTCGGATGAGAAGACCGGCGTCGAAGACCCGATCGAGATGGAGCGCCGGGCCGACGCGCTGCCCACCGAGCGCACCGCGAGTCGCTTCATCGTCTCGACCGACCCGGACGAGCACGTCGAGCGGATCAAGTTCTACACTGACCTGGGCTTCAACCACCTGGTGTTCCACGCGCCCGGTCCGGACCAGGCGCGCTTCATCGAGCTGTACTCCCGCGACGTGCTGCCCCGGCTGCGCCGCCTGGCGCCGGGCCGGTTGCCCACGGCTTCCGGAACGTGACGCGGTCGGCAACGGTCCCGAGCGGCGCGGATTGACCGTTTCGCCTCGACCCTGGTTTGCGCGAGAACGGGCCGATCTGCTATAATCGCCTGGATTGTTTGTGAGCCACCGGCGTCGGCCGGTGGCTGTTGGTGTCTGGACCTTGACAAGGGGGCTCACACTTACTCCATGCCGAAACTCAAGACCCACAAGGCAGCGGCAAAGCGACTGAAGATGACCGGAACCGGGAAGATCGTCCGGATGAAGGGCCTCCGGGGACACCTTCGCCGTAACCGCGCGCCGCGAGCCAAAGCGCTCTACGATAAGATGATCGAAGTCTCGCCGGCCGATGAGAAGCGCCTCCGCCGTCTCATTCCCTACGGCACCTCGTAACTGGGAGGACTGACCACATGCCACGCGTCAAACGCGGCGTCGCGGCTCACGCGCGCCACAAGAAAGTTCTGAATCTCACCAAGGGGCATCGCGCGACGAACCATTCGCTGTATCGCCGCGCCCACGAGTCGATGCTCAAGTCGCTCTCCTACTCCTACGCCCACCGGCGCGAGCGTCGAAGCGATATGCGCAAGCTCTGGATCGTCCGGATCAACTCGGCGGCCCGGCTGGCTGGGCTGTCGTACAGTCAATTCATGCACGGCCTCAAGCTCGCGGGCATCGAGGTCGACCGAAAGATCCTCGCCGAGCTGGCCTACGCGAACTCCGGCGACTTCGCGCAGCTCGCCACCGCGGCCAGAGGGGCGCTCGCGACTGCCTGAGAGACGCCGACGTGTCCGAGAGTAACCGGCCGCGCTACGCTGGCTCGACGATCACCAGTCCGGCCAATGAGCGGATCCGCTTCGTTCGCTCGCTCAACCGGACCTCGACGCGCCGGCTGGAACGGGTGTTCCTCGTCGAAGGAGCGCGTTTGATCGAAGACGCCCTCGATTCTGGCGCCACCCCGGACATGGTGCTGGTCGAGCCGGACCACCTCGCTCGAACGCCGCGTGGCGCCGCCCTGCTCGCCCGCCTCAGCGCGTTCCGGTGCTGGCCGATCACCGAATCCGTCGCCAAGGCGCTGAGCGATACCGTCACTCCCCAGGGTGTTTTCGCCATCTTTCCCATTCCGACGCTACCCGCCCAACCGATCGCCGGCCCGATCGTGCTCATTCTCGATCATCTGCGCGATCCGGGGAACGCGGGCACCCTGTTGAGGTCGGCCGACGCCAGCGGCGTCGCCCGGACCGTTGCCTTCGTCGACTCGGTCGATGCCTACGCGCCAAAAGTGGTCCGCGCGGCGATGGGAGCGCACTTCCGGCTGACGATTCTCGAAGATCTGCATTGGAATGGTCTGCTGCCGCTGCTCGGCGATCGGCCCCGCCGACTGGCCGCCGCGCGCGGCGGAACGCCCTACGACCGGGTCGATTGGACGCGCGACTGCGCGCTGGTGATCGGCGGCGAGGCCGAAGGGGCCGGGTCCGAGGCGATGGCCGTGGCCAACGAGCACATCACGATTCCGATGTCCGGGCCGGCGGAATCGCTCAATGCCGCGATGGCGGGAACGGTCTTGCTCTTCGATGCCGCGCGGGTTCGACGACAGGCAGGTGGGGGTGCGACGTGATTGAGCAACTGGAAGAGTTACGGACCGGCGCGCTGGAAGAGCTCGCGCGAATCGAGGATCTCGCGCGTCTGGAAGAGTGGCGCGTCTCCTTTCTCGGCAAGCGCAGTAAGCTCAACCAGATCCTCCGTGGCATGGGCACGCTGGCGCCCGACGATCGACGCGCCGTGGGCCAGATCGCCAACGACGTGAAAAGCGTCCTGGAAGGTGAGTCGGCGGCCCGCCGCGCGCAGATCCAAACGATGCGGCGGGAGGCCGAGATCTCCCGCGAGCGACTCGACGTGACGCTGCCCGCCCGCCCCACCCAGCTGGGCCAGTGGCATCCGCAAACCATGGTGACCCGCGAGATCGTGGCGGCATTCCGAACGCTGGGCTACGACGTCGTCGAGGGTCCCGAGGTCGAGTGGGAGAAGTACAACTTCGAGCTGCTCAACATACCCGCCGAGCATCCGGCCCGCGACGTCTGGGATACCTTCTACGTTCGGACGTCCGATAG
>JBOGTX010000661.1:0-2291 GCA_050695695.1 Chloroflexota bacterium | reverse complement strand
GACCTCTCCCCGGCGCGGGGAGAGGAACGGCCAAGGAATGCTCGCACTGGGTCGCGCCCATCCTCTCCCCGCTGTGGAGAGAGCGGGGGTAGCCGTCGAGCGGCACGGTTGCCTGTATCAAGCTCCTCTCCCCGCGCCGGGGAGAGGCCGGGAGAGAGGTAACCACGGCCTGCCGGGCAGAAATTGGGATGCTTCATGCTCCAGCTAGAATGCTGGGCACGAGGATGATCAATGGGGCGTTTGCTTCTGGCGGCGATCGCGGTGATCGGCGTGCCCGCGGCGACCTGCGGCTACATCATCCTGTCTGAAAAGCTGGTGGCGCTGCTTCCCGACAAGCGGCAGCGCGTGGCTCGCCCCTGGTTCTGGGTCGCCCCGGCCGTGGTGCTCCTGCTCGTCTTCCTGGTTTACCCGACGATCTCAACAATCGTCCTCAGCTTCGAGGGTCCGGACTCGACGACCTTCGTCGGAATCGACAACTACACGTTCATGTTCACCGACCCATCGATGCTGATCGCCCTGCGCAACAACATCATCTGGCTGGTCGTGTTCACCGCCTGCACCGTCGGCTTCGGCCTGGTCGTCGCGGTGCTCTCCGAGCGGGTGCCTTACGAGAGCCTGGCCAAGGGTATCGTCTTTTTGCCAATGGCGATCTCCTTCGTCGGCGCGGGCGTCATCTGGAAGTTCGTCTACGCCTTCCAGCCGGCCGGCGCCGCCCAGACCGGCCTGCTCAACGCGATTCTCGTGGCGATCGTCCCCGGCTTCCAGCCCCAGGCCTGGCTGATCAACAGCCCGCTGAACGATTTCGCGCTGATCGCCGTGGCCATCTGGGTTTGGACGGGCTTCTGCACGGTCATCCTGTCGGCCGCGCTCAAGGGCATCTCGCGGGAGGTGCTCGAAGCGGCGCGGACGGACGGCGCGAACGAGTGGCAGGTGTTTCGCGCGGTGATCATCCCGACGATCAGCACGACGATCGCGGTGGTCACCACGACGATGGTCATCTTCGCGCTCAAGGCGTTTGATATCGTCTACGTGATGACCAACGGAAACTACGGGACCGACGTCCTCGCCAACCGCATGTACACCGAGATGTTCACCAACGACAACTTCGGCCGCGCCTCGGCGATCTCGGTCATTCTGCTGGTCGCGATCATTCCGGTCATGCTCGGCAACATCCAGCGCTTCCGCCAGCAAGAAGAGACCCGCTGATGGCACACGAAATCGCCCGGCCCGACCGGCGATCGGCGCCGGCCGTGTCCATCCTGGCCGGTCTGCGAAGGGCGCCGGTCCACGTCGCGGTGATCCTGATCGCGGTGGTCTGGCTGTTGCCGACGATCGGTCTGCTGGTCAGCTCGTTTCGGCCGGCCAATCTGGTCTCCACCACCGGCTGGTGGACCGCCTTCCAGTTGCCGCTCACCTTCACGCTCGACAACTACGAGAAGGTTTTGACGACCAACAACATGGCGCAGAGCTTCGCCAACAGCGTCGTCGTGACGATCCCGGCGACGGTGATGCCGGTCATGATCGCCGCGTTCGCCGCCTACGCCTTCGCCTGGATGAGCTTCCCCGGGCGGGATATCCTCTTCTTCACCCTGGTCGGCCTGCTGATTGTGCCGTTGCAGATGACGCTGATTCCGGTGCTCCGGTTCTACAACGACCTGAGCCTGAGCGGCACCTTCCCGGCAATCTGGCTGGCGCACACCGGGTACGGGCTCCCCTTCGCGATCTACCTGCTGCGCAACTTCTTCAGCAGCCTGCCGCGCGACATGATGGAGTCGGCGGAGATCGACGGCGCCTCGCCGCTGGTGGTCTTTTTCCGTCTGGTGCTGCCGACCTCGGTACCAGCCCTGGCAGCGCTGGTGATCTTTCAGTTCCTCTGGGTGTGGAATGACCTGCTGGTCGCATTGATCTATCTCGGCGGCCAGCCCGAAGTCGCGCCGATGACGGTGACGGTGAGCAACCTGGTCAACTCGCTCGGCCAGAACTGGCAGCTTCTGACCGCCGCGGCCTTCATCTCGATGATTCTGCCGCTGGTCGTCTTCTTCACCCTCCAGCGCTACTTCGTGGACGGCATCATGGCGGGGTCGGTGAAGGGGTGAACGCGTGGCCTCACCCCCTGCCCCTCTCCACCGGAGGTGGCGATGGGAGACCGGAGCAGCGCGCTCGGCGCGCCCCTCGCCCCCCTCAGTAATAGATCCCCCGTCCCACGCCGCCTCCGGCCGCGATCACGTCGCCGTTGATCGCCACCGACTTTGGCGAGGCCAGGAACGTGACGACGTAGGCGACCTCCCGGG
>JBOGTX010000660.1:0-1694 GCA_050695695.1 Chloroflexota bacterium | reverse complement strand
CCACAGCCCACCGCCGAGCATAAAACGGCGCCCGCCGCCAGTCCCGCCGCGACCCCGGCGGCGACCACGGCCCCGCAAGCGAACGCCCAGGCCGGCACGGCGCCGCTGGCCGGAGCGCTGCACCTCTTCCTCCAGGCCGATACCGACACGATCGATCCTGGCCAGGCCTCTTTCGTCCAGGAAATCGAAATTGTCATGCGGGTCTTCAGCAACGCCTACACGTTCAATAGCAAGGCGAGCTTGATCGAAGACCAGGCCGACGCCATGCCTCAGGTCTCGCCGGATGGCAAGACGATCACCGTCAAGCTGAAGAAGGGCCTGACCTGGTCCGACGGCACGGCGCTGAAGGCGTCTGACTTCGTCTACGGGGCGAAGCGTCAGCTCAATCCCGCCCTGGCCGGCAACTACGCGTTCACCCTCTACGCCCTCGAGGGCGGGGAAAAGTACAACGAGGCCGACCCGAAGAAGACGAGCGCCGCCGACCTCAAGAAGCTACGCGACGCCGTCGGGATCTCGGCTCCGGACGATCAGACGATCGTCTACAAGCTCGCCGGCCCGGCGCCCTGGTTCCTGGCGGTGCTGGCGACCTGGAACGCTTTGCCGGTGCGCCAGGATCTCATCACCAAGGGCGGGGCCCCCGAGGAAAATCAGGACTGGACCGCCGACCCGACGCGCTACCTCGGGAACGGCCCATACCTGCTGACCAGGCACGACGCCGGCAGCCAGTTCGTCTTCGCGTCGAATCCGAGGTATAGCGGGGGCGAGCCGCCGATCAAGGCGATCCAGTACGCGATCATCAAGGACATTACCGTTGCCTTCGCCGCCTACCAGGCCGGCAACCTGGACGTCATCGGCGCCGGCGCCAGCTACGTCAACCCTCAGATCAAGCCGGCCATCGACGCCGATCCGACGTTGAGCAAGCAGTTCATCAAGGTCCCGGGCACCGGCACGGTCTACATCGGCTTCAACACCAAGCGCGCGCCTTTCGACAACGCGAAGGTCCGGCAGGCGTTCTCGGCCGCGCTCGACCGCGACACGATGGCCAACCAGGTCTTCAAGGGATTGGCCCTCCCCGCCAACCAGCTCTTGCCGACCGGTTTCCCCGGCCATTACGACGACATTCCGGTCCAGAAGTTCGATCCGGCCGCGGCAAAAAAGCTCCTGGCCGACGCCGGCTTTCCGAATGGCCAGGGCCTGCCGCCGATCAAGGCGTCGTACGCCCAGACCGACACCAACAACTTGATCCTGACCGCCTACAAGGCGATGCTTCAGCAGAACCTCAACGTGAACGTGCAGCTCGACCCGATCGAGGCCAAGGCGTTCTCGGCGCTGACCAAGAAGCAGGAGACCACGCCGCAGATGTACCGTCTGGGCTGGCTGCAAGACTACCCGGATCCCCAGGACTGGTTCAGCACGATCTTCGAGTCCGACTCGACGGTCAGCCACACCGGGTGGAAGAACGACCAGTTCGACAAGCTGTGTCAGCAGGCCGACGTCCAGACCGACGCGACCAAGCGCGACGCGATGTACAAGCAGGCGGCCGGCATCCTCAATCAGGACGCGCCAGCCGCGTTCATCTATTACTACGTCGCGGCTTACCTGATCAAGCCGGTCCTTCAGGGGTACAAAGCCGACCCGTTCGAGTACTTCTTTGGCCAGCACTCGCTCTCGACGATGAAGCTGACGTCGTAGGG
>JBOGTX010000659.1:0-4403 GCA_050695695.1 Chloroflexota bacterium | reverse complement strand
GATGTCTACCGTTGACGCCTCGCTCGGCTCCGTGTAGGATCGACCCCACCGGGCACCGGGGCGTCACCCGGGAGCGAGGATCGACGATGGGCGTCGGGCGTACAATGCGGGCAGCGGTGTGGACGGGCGGTCGCGATTTTTCGATCGAGGAGCGGCCGGTGCCCGACATCGGTCCCGGCCAGGTACGAGTCCGGGTCCGATCCTGCGGCGTGTGCCTCACCGATGTTCACCGGATCGAGGGCTACTTCGGCCCACCGGACCCGCCCCGCATCCTCGGCCACGAGTACGGGGGCCAGATCGAAGCGGTTGGGAATGGTGTGGACGGCCTGGAGGCCGGGATGACGGTCGCATGCTGGGGCGCTCAGGGCTTCGCCGAATACTCCGTGGTTCCCGCCGACCGCGCCTACCCGATTCCACCCGACCAGTCGCTGGACCACGCGGCCTTCACCGAGCCGATCGCCTGCTGCGTGGCCGCCGTCGAGAACGCGCGCCTCCACGTCGGCTCGCTCGTCCTGATCGCCGGCGCTGGCCCGATGGGGCTCCTCACCTTGCAGCTTGCCCGGCGGGGTGGCGCCGCGCGGATCCTGGTATCCGAGCCAAACCCGACTCGCCGTGCCCTCGCCCTGCGGCTCGGCGCCGATCGGGCAGTCGATCCGCGTGCCGAATCGCTCGCCGAGGCCGTCGCGTCGTTTACCAGGGGGGACGGCGTCGATGCCGCGTTCGACGCGGCCGGTCACCCCGATCCGCTGGGCCAATGCCTCGAGTCCGTCGCCGAGGGCGGACACGTCGTGATGGTTGGGGTCCCGCCGACCACCGCCCACCTCGACTTGCCGCTCTATCGTTTCCACCGACGAAACCTCACCTTGACCGGGAGCTACGGAGCGATTCGCGCCGGCGCGGTCCGCGCGGCGGTCAACTGGCTCGGACAGCTCGACCTCGACGCGCTCGTCTCGCATCGTTTCCCACTGGTGGAGATCGCTTCGGCTTTCGAGATCGCCCGAGCCGGTGCCGGCTTGAAGGTACTGGTGGAGCTCTGAACCCACGCTGAGGAGGTTACGATGATCGTCGCCGAGCCCTGGACGAAGCTGGCCCATGAGCAATTGCTCTGGATCTACGAGCGCATGACGCTGATTCGGGAGTTCGAGGAACGCCTCAAGTCACTGATCGACTCCGGCCTGCCGGTTGGCTCCGCTCACTACTACGTCGGCGAAGAGGCGGTCGCGGTCGGCGTTTGCGCCGCGCTGGCGCCGACCGACTGGGTCGCCTCGACCCACCGTGGCCACGGTCACTGCATCGCCAAAGGCGTGGACGTACGGCCGATGATGGCGGAGCTCTTCGGCAAAGCGACCGGCACCAACCGCGGCAAGGGCGGCTCGATGCACATCACCGACATCACCAGGCACATGCTCGGGGTCAACCCGATCCTTGGCATGGGCGCGCCCCACGCCGTCGGCGCGGCGCTGACCGCGAAGGTGAAGCAGAACGGCCAGATCGTCGCGACCTTCTTCGGGGACGGCGCCGCCGGCATCGGGGCAATCCACGAGGCGATGAACATGGCGGCGATCTGGAAGCTGCCGGTGATCTTCGTCTGCGAAAACAACGGCTACGCCCAGTCGACCCCGGTCGAGTACGCGGTCTCGGTGAAGGATATCGCCAGCCGCGCCCAGGGCTACAGCATGCCGGGCACCGTCGTCGACGGACAGGACGTCTTCGCCGTCTGGCAGGCGGCCGACGCCGCGGCGCGCCGGGCGCGGGCCGGCGACGGGCCCTCGCTGATCGAGTGCAAAACCTACCGGTACTACGGCCACTATTCGGCCGATGATCCCCATCGCTATCGAACGGTGGAGGAAGAGGAAGCCGCGAAAGCACGCGACTGCATCAAGCGCTTCCGCGAGCAGACCACGACCGAGCACGGCAGCTTGACCAGGGCCGAGCTCGATGCGATCGACGCCCGGAACCGAACGCTCCTCGACGAGGCGGTCGCGTTCGCCGAGCAAAGCCCGCTCCCGGAGCCAGCCGAGCTCACCACCGACGTCTACGCCAGTGAAAGCTAAAGCCATGTCACGGTGACGTGAGATGAGAGAGGAGCAGCCATGGCGATCGTGACCCGCGAGCTGACGCTCAACCAGGCGATCAACGAGGCAATCCGTCAGGAAATGCGGCGCGACCCGAACGTGATCGTGATCGGCGAGGACGTCGCCGGCGCCGCCGGTCGCGCCCACCTCGGACTGATCGACGGCTGGAGCGCCTCCCTGAAGACCCGTGGCCTGATTGCCGAGTTTGGTCCCGAACGAGTGATCGACGCGCCGATCGCCGAGATGGGGTTCAGCGGGGCCGGAGTTGGCGCCGCGATGACCGGCCTGCGCCCGATCGTCGATCTCACCTTCGTCGACCTGGTGGGATGCTGCTACGACCAGATCGCCAATCAGGCGGCGAAGATGCACTACATGATGGGCGGAAAGGTCGACGTGCCGGTGACCTTTCGCATGGGCTACGGCAGTCGAGGCGGCGGTGGCCAGACCTACGGCGGCGGCGCGGCGGCCCAGCACTCACAGACCCAGTACTCGATCCTGGCTCACGTGCCAGGCTTGAAGGTCGTCGTCCCCACCACCGCCTACAACGCGAAGGGACTGCTGATCTCCGCGATTCGGGATAATGGGCCGGTCGTCTTCCTCGATCACAAGTTCCTCGGGACCGTCGCGCGCGGCCCGGTGCCCGAGGAGCCCTACACCGTGCCGATCGGCAAGGCCGAGGTGGTCCGACCGGGACGCGACGTGACCCTCTGCGGCATTGGATTGATGACCCACGTCTGTCTGGAGGCCGCGACGAGCCTCGCGAGCGAGGGGATCGAGGCCGAGGTCGTCGACGTCTTGACCCTCGCGCCACTCGACGAAGCGACGATCGTCGAATCGGTCACCCGCACCCGGCGTCTGGTCGTCGTCGACGAGGACACGCCCACCGCGTCGATGGCCCGCGATATCGCGGCCCGCGCGGCCGACAAGTGCTTCGACTTTCTCGACGCGCCGATCAAGACGATCACCGCGCCGGAGGCGCCGGTCCCGTTCGCCGCCGCGCTCGAAGTCTACTACCAGCCGCGCGCTGCCGACGTCTCGCGCGTCGTTCGCGAGCTACTTGGCCGGTAGGTCGCGGGAGGGATAGCGTCGTGGCGAAGGAAATCGTGATGCCCAGCCTGGGCATGTTTACCGCCGAGGGCACGCTCTCGGCCTGGCTGCGAACCCAGGGCGCCCGAGTCGAGGCCGGCGAGCCGGTCGCCGAGGTCACCACCGAGAAGACGGCCCAGGAATTGGTCGCGCCGGTCGCGGGAATCATTCATCAGGTCGCGACGGTCGGGGCAAGCCTGCCGATCCAGGGCCTGATCGGCTACATCCTCGCCGAGGGCGAACGACCGCCCATGACCCTGGCGAACGCCCCGGCCACGCCCGCGGTGAGCTCCGCGGCGCCTCCACCTTCCACCGCGCCCCGGCCCGGGCCAGCCGGAGAGATTCGCGCCAGCCCGATCGCCCGGCGACTGGCGGCCGAACACCGGATCGACCTGAGCCAGGTGGTCGGGTCCGGCCCCGACGGCCGGATCGTCGAGGCCGACGTCCTGGTCGCGGTCGCGCGTCGCGGCGCGGCGGACGGGCCGGCGCCGAGCCCGGCACCGTCGGTTGCCCAACGCCGGATTCGCGAACGGATTCCGCTGACCGGCGTGCGGCGGACGATCGCCGAGCGCCTCCGGTCCAGCCTTGCGACCGGCGCGCCGGTGACCCTGACCCGGGAAGTCGACGCCGAGGCGCTGGTCGCGGCAAGGGGCCAGCTTGGCGAGCGGCTGGGCGCGCCGATTCCCTATGACGCGCTTTTCGTCAAGCTGCTGGCCACGGCGCTGCGCGAGCGTCCCGCGCTGAACGCCACGATCGAAAACGACGAGATCATCGTCCTGGACGACATCCACGTCGGTTTCGCGGTCGCGCTGCCCAGCGGACTGATCGTGCCGGTCGTGCGCGATGCTGACCGACGCTCGCTGGCCGAGATCGCCGCGACGGTTCGCGACCTGAGCGGGCAGGCCCGTGCGAGCCATTTGACGGCGGACGACGTGAGCGGTGGGACGGTGACGATCACGAACCTGGGCGCGTCGGGCGTGGACGGGTTCACCCCGATCATCAACCCGCCCCAATCGGCAATCCTGGGCGTTGGGCGTATACTCGCCCGTCCGGTCGTGCGAGATGGCGGGCTGGTGGTCGGCCAGACCTGCGTTCTGAGCCTGACCTTCGATCACCGCGTCGTCGACGGTGTGCCGGCGGCGCAGTTGCTCGATGGCGTGGCGAAGCTGATGAACGATCGGGAGTTTCTCGAGGGACTGGGGTAGCGCGGCCTCACCCCCTGCCCCTCTCCATCGGAGATGG
>JBOGTX010000658.1:0-2328 GCA_050695695.1 Chloroflexota bacterium | reverse complement strand
GCGGGGGGGTTGGGCCTGGCGGGAGAGCGGCCGTGGCGACCGAGCTGGGCGCGGCCGCCGCGGGTACCGTCGACGTCGTCGAGACGGGGCCGGGCGACGGCGGGACGGCCCCTGAGGTCGTCGCCGGAGCCGATCCGGCGATCGCCGCGGCGCCGCCTCCGGAACCCTGGCTCCCCGGCGGCGCGGCCTGGTTCGCCGCGTCCACCTGGGCCTTCAGGTAGTTGAGAACGTCCCAGCGCTGCTGGTCGGTGAGCTTGTCCTGGAACGCCGGCATGGCCGACCCCGGGAAGCCGGTGGCGATCCAGTTCTCCAGGTCGCCGTCCGGGTGGAGCGGCACGTGGACGATCAGATTGGAGGGTGGCGGGCTCAACGACTGGGCCATCGGGCCGTCGCCCTGGGCGTCGACGCCGTGACAGACGGCGCAGTTTGCCCGGAAGACGACCGCGCCGTCGGCGATCGACTGGGCGGTCGGCGGGTGCGCCAGCGAGGCCGCGCTTGCCGCGACCTGCGCCTGCGCCTGCTGGACGTCGCGGAACGCCAGCGCCCCACCGATTCCGCCGAGGCAGAGCCCGCACACCGCGACGGCCGCCGCGCGTCGCACGTCGATCCGCTGGCGCAGCCAGGCGCCCCGGGCGATCGCCAGGGCGCCAACGACCACGATCAGCAGACCGACGTAGAAGTTCCAGCCAAGCTGGAGCGGCGCGCCCTGAAGCGACTCCGCCCCACTCGCGGTGACGGCAAATCCGAACTCCGCGGTGGCGTCGTCTTTTCCGGGCCGACGCACCGTCACTTCGGTCTGCCAGCGGCCGGCCACGGCCAGATCGCTGGTCTGCCCGGTGAACCGACCGGCGCCGCTCGGAGAAAGAACGGTCTGGGTCACGCCAAGGTCGCTGTCCAGGTAGGTGAAGCGCAGACTCACCTGCTGGACGTTCGCCGCGACCTGGCCGCTGGCGTCCCGGACGTCGACGACGGACTGATTGGGGCCGGGCCGGCCGGGAGTCACGGTGAGCGTCGTTTGCAGATCGCCGGCCGGCGCGCTGAGAGTGAGCGGCCCGGCGCTCGCCGTCCCGAACTGCTGGGCCGGGCTCAGGCTGGTCATCACTCCGGCCGCGGCGATGACCGCGACCGCGAGCAGGGCCTCGATCCGGACCGTCCACTTCAGCAGGCCCGCCGCGTCCCGCGCCCGGGCCCGCGATACCGCCGTCGGCTTCCGTCGCCCGACGAGAAAACCGGGGCGGATCACGAAGTGATTGATCGCGGCGATCGCGACCAGCGGCAGGATGATCAGGATCTTGACCAGCAGCGCCTGACCGTAGCCGGTGTCGATCAGGTTGTCCAGCGTGCCGACGTGAAACAGGGCTTCGATCAGGCCGGTCGCTCCCAGGGCGGCGAGGGAGATCCCCGCGACGACCGCGAAGCGCGGCACGACCAGGGTCAGCGGCAGCGTCCGCTCGGCGGACCCGCCGGTCCGAAGCACGGCCGGGACGAACGCCGCGAGTTGGAGCAACCCGCCGACCCAGACCGCGACCGCCGCGAGGTGCAGCCAGTCGTTGGCCACGCCCAGCGGCGAGAGCGAGCCGAACGCCGCGCTGTGGCTACTCAGCGAGACCGAAAGCAGGAGCAGGCCGCCGACGACCAGCGCCGATCGGTCGGTCGCCCTTGCCCCTCCCGCGCCGGCGGCCGCGAGCCGCGGGCGAAGCAGAACGATCGCCCCCAGCGCGACCCCAAGCACCATACGCGCGATCCAGAGGTTGCCGTAATGGGTGAGCACGGCCACCTGGACGGCCGGCGCGCCGATCGCCCCAAGGAGCGACGTCCCCACCGCGAGCGACGCCTGGTTGAGCAAAAGCGCGAGGTTGCTGATCAGGAAGAGAATCCACAGCGCGACCGCCAGACGGACCTGCGCCGGCCGCACCGTGGTCGCCACGGCGCCGCTCGCGCCGACCAGCAGACCATCCTGGAGCAGCCAGAACGCGAAGGCCCCGGCGAGCGCGCAAATCGACAGCAGGGTCAGCCAGCGCAGCGCCATTTCCAGCGGCGAGCCGGAGACCGCGCCGGCCGCGACCCCTTCACTGGCGGTCGCGCCGACCGGCGCGCTGGCGACGCCGATCCCGAACGGCACGATGCCGCGGACGATGTGACCGTCGACCTTCGATTGGGTCACCCAGGCGATCGCGTAGGTACCGTTGGGAAGATTTGGCTTCAAGGTGACGATCATCGACTCGGGGTCGTCCGGCGCGACGCGGCTATCGCCGCGATCGACCTCTTGCTGGCCCGTATCGTAGACGACGATCTTCGAGAAGCTCGGCTCGACCTGCTCGCTGAACC
>JBOGTX010000657.1:0-3043 GCA_050695695.1 Chloroflexota bacterium | reverse complement strand
CCCCCTCTCCATTGGAAATGGAGAGGGGGAACCGGGCAGGGCAGGCGCGCTCACTCCCCACTCCATTCGCGTGCGAATGGAGTGGGGAGTGAGGCCCGTCAACCCTTCCCTACCTCTTCCGCGCTCACCTCGCCCAGCAGGGATCGGGGATCACGCCCGCCGAGCAGATCGCGGAGACGATCCAGGCAATCGTCCAGGCGGCGCGCCAGCGTTGGCGCGTCGCCCTGAAGCCAGCGCGCGATCTCGCCAGGCCGGTGCTCGTGTCCCCCGTCGCGGCGGCAGCCGTAGGCCCGGCAGGAGCGCAGCGACGCCATCTCCTTCCGAGGAAGCGCGTAGGCCAGGCGGAGCACCTCGGCGTCGCCGTGGCGCATCCGGTCGAGCAAGAGGTACAGCAAACGCCGCCGAGCGCGCCGTCGCGCCCTGGCCGACGTCGGGGATGCCTCGCCGGCGAGACCTTCGACCGCCGCCCGCCGGGCCGCCACGGTGGCGGCCTCGGCCGCCGCGAGCGAGAGGTCCTCCGGGCCGGGCCCGGCCGACGCGATGCGCTGACCGAGGGACGACTCACCGTCGTCATCCGACCGACCGGGCTGATCCAGCGAAACCGTCCGATCGCCCGCGGCGAGGGCGGCGGCGAGGCGCTTTTCTTGAACGCCAAGCTGGCGGGCGGCTTCGTTGGTGGTAAGGGGACCCTGGGTCGCGGTCAGCCGGGCGTAGGCTCGAGCGAGTCGGCGGTCGCTCTCCGGGGTCGGCATCACGGAGCGCAAGCCGCGGGCGTAGGCCCGGAGGTTCCACTGAAGCGAGACGAACAGGTAGCGCGCGGCCTGCTCGCGCGCCGGCGGAGCGTCCGGACCATCGCGCGGCGTGAATCGGCGCGACAGCTCGATCGCCATGGCGACCGCTTGCTGGGATAGGTCGTCGCGCAGATCGGCCGCCGGACGCAGCCGCGCGACGACCCGCCTCGCCAGCGCGACGAGGTCGATCTCGTCTTCCAGGGACAACGTTCCCCCCTTTGTCGGGCCACCCCGTCCGCTGCCCGCCGGCATGGTAAACCCTCGAGCGCGATCGAGGCAAGCGATCGCGCTCCCTGCGCGGTGACCGAGCTCTACCCGGCGCCCTCCTCGATCAGGCTGCGCAGCACCGAGAAGAAGTAGGGCATTTTATTCTTCGTGCCGAAGGGCCCATCCTTCGCCGACTTGCGGATCCGGTGCGAGTTCTCCTGGGTTCGGCGGTAGGCCTGGTGGAGCAGACCCACGAAATCGTCCTCGGCAAGGTCAGACTCCGTCCAGAGGTGGCGCGCCCGGGTGCAGTTCGAGCGGAAGCTCTTGGGCGCGTCGTGCAGGCGCGCCGAGTAATCTTCCACGATCCGATCGATCAGCGGGGAGGCCCAGGTCGAGGACGACGCGCCGATCTCGTCTTCCACATCGAGGGGGGACCCGATCGAGCCTCCTCGGTTCGAGCTCGAGTCCCCCGGTCCTCGAATCTGTCTCGCTCCCGTTTTGACCGGTTCAGCGGCATCTTCACGATCTGGATCTTCTATACCGGGATCTTCTTCGACATGTGTGCGACCCGTGGAACGCGGGCCGTGGGAGATGCCTTCGTCGGCCCCGTCGGAGGGGTCTTCCCCGGCCCCGTGTGACCCACGTATCACGGCCCGGTGGGAGGGCGGTCGCACGGGGCCGGAGTTATCCACAATCGGCTCCCCGGCGCCATCGTCGGCCCAGGTCGCCTCGTCGTCTTCGAGGAGCTGGGTGTTGCGCCGGGCCCAGACCTCGCGGTCGCGGCGCAGCAGCTCGCTGATGCGATCGAAGAGGGTCGAGAAGTCCCAGCCGATCGAGGTATTGCCGCCATCGGCGCGGGTGCGGCGGACCACCTCGAGGAATCCCCTGGCTTCGAGCGACTTCTTGTGCTTCTCGATCGTCTTGGTCGTCACCCCGGAGCGGCGGGCGAGCTCGCGCACCGCCGGGAAAGGCAGGTCGCTGGTCCAGCGGTGGGCGAGGACGTAGCCGATCAGCCAGAGCTCCTGGGGGCTGAGCTCGAGCTCCCCCTGATAATAGTACAGTGCGAAGGGGATGGTCGCGATGCCGGCGGTGCGGATCAGCCGGCCGTAACGGGCGTCGAAGCGGAACTCATCGCGGCTACGGTGCCCGGTTGGCATAACCCCCCTCCAGCCACTGATCGATCAGGAGATCGACGATCTGGCGAAAACGCGCCCGGTCGGGGTCGGAAAGGTCGGGGCGGGCCAGCAGTCGCGCGACACGCAACAGGGTGGGATCGCCGGGGCCGACCCGCAGGAAGACGTCCGGCCAGAAGCCGGCGGCGCCCAGGAGCTGGTCGGATCGGTTGGGATCGAGCCCGAGGGCGCGGGCGATCGCGCGCACCTGATCGGGGCCGGAGGGGCCGCGATCGCCGCTTTCGAGGCGATTGGCGATCGCCGGATTGATCGCGGCGGCGCGGGCGAGCGCGCGTTGCGAGAGTCCGCTGGCCTGACGAAGCTGTTTGAGAAGCTCGGCAAAGTCGGGCATGGCTCCTCCTGATCCTTCCACGAAGACTCTACGGAAGTGTTTACCGTCTGTCAATACTTCGAGACATGTTTACGATCGTTAACCAGCACCGGAGACCCATTCCCACCGACTTGATTACGCTCTGTCAACAGTGCTTACCATCCGTAAGCGGAGACGGCGACGGTCTTCGGTGCCGTGGTGACCGCACGGAAACGAATATATGTTCTACTACTTACCGGCAGGAAGCGGACCGAAATTCAACGCGGCTGGGGTGCGTGAGGGGTCGCGCTCGCCGAAGAGGCACCGAGGAGCATTGGGAGCACGAATGGCACGAAAGCCGAGGTGGAGATCGGCGCGGTGATGTTTCGTGGCGATTCGCGTGCCGATCGCATTCTGCCAGGCCAACTTAGCCGGCTGCTCAATGGCCTTGCTTGCCGCTCTAAAGGGCGTCTGAAAAGGATCACCAGTGCCGATTCGTCGCGCCGGGATGGCCTCACCCCCTCGCCCCCTCTCCATTTGCCCGCAAATGGAGAGGGGGAACC
>JBOGTX010000656.1:0-1851 GCA_050695695.1 Chloroflexota bacterium | reverse complement strand
GTCGCCGTGGCCCTGCAGCACCGGGTCATGGAAGTGTATCAGGAGATGCGCCGGATCGTCCGAAGCGGCGCGCTCGGCGAGATTCGCGAGGTCCGTGGCCGCCCGACGGTCGGGCCGCGCGGTGGCTCCTTCCTCCTGACCGTGCTGGGCACCCACATCCTCGACCTGATGCGCGACCTGGCCGGCGATCCGTTCTGGGTCTTCGGGCGCGTCACGACCCGCGAGGGGCGCGAGGTGGTCGCGGACGACGCGCGCCCGGCCGGCGAGGCGTACGGGCTCCTGGCCGGCGACGCGGTCGGGGCGATCTACGGCTTCGCGAACGGGATCACCGGGTTTTGCGACTCGTACGACGCGCCGGCGGCGCCCGAGGGATCGATGTCCGTCGAGGTCCACGGCACCGAGGGGATCGCCGCCCTGCGCTCCACCGCGACCGGTCGGGGGTTGTTTCGCTGGGAGGCGTCGAGCGGCCGGCCGATTCAGGATCTGACGCGGGTTCCCGTGGCCGGTTGGGACGATGACCCGCGGCAGAACGGCCCTGGTGGGATGAGCCTCGACCTGCTGAATCATCGGCTGGCGCTCGACCTGATCGACGCGATCGAGCGAGACCGCGAGCCAATGGCCAGCGGCGCGGACGGGCGCTGGGCCATGGAGATGATCTTCGGCGTCCACGAGTCGCAGCTCAGCGGCGCGCGGGTGCCGCTGCCCTGCGCCCAGCGCGAGAATCCCTACCAGGCACGCGGCCTCACCCCCTGCCCCTCTCCATCGGAGATGGCGAGGGGAGAGACGCGGCGCGCCGAGCGCGCCTCCGGGTTCCCCCTCTCCACCTCGGGTGGAGAGGGGGCGCGGGGGTGAGGCCGCGTCCCGGCGCCCCGGAACCCGATCCTACTCCCAATCCAGGATAACCCCGAGGGCATCGCCCGGCCGCTGGTACAACAGGTCGAACGCCGCTTTCGCCTCGCCGAACGGAAAGTGATGGGTGATCAGGGGCTCGACCCGGATCGTGCCGTTGGCGAGCGCGGACATCGCCTGCCGGGCGAACGGCGCGCGTGGCTCCTCGCTGTAGTAGCCGCCGATCAGGAGCTTCCGCTGGATCTTCGAAGAGTCCAGCGGGAGCGTCTCCCCGTGGTAGAGTGCGATCAGGTGAATTCGCCCGCCCGGCCGACACAGGTCCAGCGCCTGGGCAAAGGAGGTGATGCCGGCCTTTCCGCCGACGCAGTCGACGACGAGATCGGCACCCTTGCCGTTGGTGGCGTCGCGCACGCTGGCCACCGGGTCATCGGCCGCGGCGTCGATCACGACGTCGGCGCCAAAGCGCCGAGCGAGGGCGCAGCGCGTCGCGAGCGCGTCCACCGCGATCAGCCGACCGGGCCGATAGGCTTGGCTTGCCTGGAGCATCAGGTTTCCGACCAGCCCCTGGCCGAGAATCGCCACCGTCTCGCCCGCCTGGATTCCACCAATCTTCGACCACCAGAGCGCGCCGGTGATCAGCGGCTGGAAGGTCGCCGCGTCGAAGGAAACGCCGTCCGGGATTGGAACCACCCAGCTTCCGTCCTCCACCGCGAGATCGACGACCACCAGCTCGGCGTGAGGCGCGACTGCCGCGACGCGCTGCCCCACGACGTACGCGTCGACCCCCTCGCCGACCGCCGCGACGACGCCGGCCGCCGAATAGCCCATGATCTTCGGATCCAGCGCGTGGGGGTCGAGGTAGCGGCGTCCGATTTCGGATCCGCGGCTGATCAGCGTCCGTCGGTTTCGCACCAGGATCTGCCGAGGGCCGAGCATCGGCGTCGGCGCCTCCTCGACCGCGATCTGACCGATTCCCTCACGCTTGACGACGCGGTACATCGC
>JBOGTX010000655.1:0-1625 GCA_050695695.1 Chloroflexota bacterium | reverse complement strand
CGACCAGTGGGGGGTCGAGCTGGGCAAGGTGCTGGCCGGACGGATCATTCCCGAGCTGGCGAGCCCGAGCGAGCCGCCGCTGGATCACGACAGCTCGACGAACGCGCTGATCCGACGTTACCGCGCGTTGCGCGAGTGAAGGGCGGCGACGCTTGACCGGCAAAATTCTGACGATCAACACCGGCTCCTCCAGCCTGAAGGCCGCGCTCTATCCGGATGGGCGATCGGAAAAGCGGGAGATGACCGCGACGGCCGACCGGATCGGCCAGGATGGCGGCCGCCTGCGAATCGCCGACGCCGACGGCGAACCGCGGCTCGACCGAAAGGAGCGGATTACCGATCACGGCGCCGCGGTGCGGATGCTGCTTGACTGGCTGCGGGATCAGGGTCTCGACGCCGGCCTGACCGCGGTCGGACACCGGATCGTCCACGGGGGCGCCAGCTACCGCGAGCCGACGCGAATCACCGACGACGTGGTCGACGCCCTCGCCAGGCTGGTACCAATCGATCCCGAGCACCTGCCCCAGGCGATCGACGCGATCCAGGCAATCAGAGAAGCTTATCCGCGGATTCCTCAGGTCGCCTGCTTCGACACGGCGTTTCACGCGCGCCTGCCCCGCGTCGCGCGGGTCTACGCCCTGCCCCGGGCGCTGGCCGACCAGGGAATCGTGCGCTACGGGTTTCACGGCCTTTCCTACGAGTTCATCGTCCAGAAGCTCGGCAAAATCGACGCCCGGGCGGCGGCCGGCCGCCTCGTCATCGCCCACCTCGGCAACGGGGCAAGCCTGGCGGCGGTGCGCGACGGCGTCGGCGTCGACACGACGATGGGGTTCACGCCGACCGGCGGCCTGGTGATGGGCACCCGAGTCGGCGACCTCGACCCCGGCGTCCTGCTCTACCTGCTCGCGGCGCGCGGCCTGAGCCCGACCGAGCTGGGCGATCTGGTCAATCGCAAGTCTGGCCTGCTTGGCGTCTCCGAGACCAGCGGCGACATGCAAGACTTGCTTGAAAAAGCGCCGAGCGACCCGCGCGCCGCCGAGGCGATCGACCTGTTCTGCTATCAGGCGCGCAAGTTCCTGGGGGCGTACGCCGCCGTCCTTGGCGGGCTCGACACACTGGTCTTCACCGGCGGCATCGGCGAGCACGCGGCGCCGGTGCGCCAGCGAATCTGCGCCGGACTCGAGTTCCTGGGCATTCGACTGGACCAGGCCCGCAACGACAGGCACGATCCGATCGTGTCTCGCGACGGCAATCCGGTGACCGTTCGGGTGATGAAAACCGACGAGGACCTGATGATCGCGCGGCATACGCGACGGATAATCCGAGCGGGACAGCCACCGGCAGCACCATAAGTTATCATTCAACGAGGAGAGGAGAGACGTGGCCGGGCAAGCTCAAAATAAGGTTACGATCAATCCGGAGCGAATCGCGCGCTTCTGTCAAATCCACCACATTCGCAAACTCTCTCTCTTCGGCTCGGTGCTGGGATCGGATTTTCGACGCTCCAGCGACGTCGACGTGCTCGTCGAGTTCGAACCGAACGTTCCGATTGGCTTCATCCGGCTGGCCGGGCTGGAAAGCGAGCTCGGCGAAATTCTCGGTCGAAGGGTGGATCTCCGTACTCC
>JBOGTX010000654.1:0-4559 GCA_050695695.1 Chloroflexota bacterium | reverse complement strand
GGCCGCGATCATCGCTCAGACGCTCTGCTCGATTTTTTGCAGCAGTTGCTGCTTCGGCAGGTAGCCGACGACGCGATTGACCTCGCGCCCTTCTTTGATCACGATCAAGGTCGGGATGCTCATGACTCCGAAGCGCTGTGCGGTCTGCGGATTCTCATCCACGTCCAGCTTCGCGACCTTCAGACTGCCGTCTTTCTCCTTTGCTACTTCCTCCAGCACCGGCGCGATCCTTTTGCATGGACCGCACCAGGTTGCCCAGAAGTCGACGACGACCGGCGTCGTCGCCTTGAGCACTTCCGCGTCAAACGTTGCATCCGTTACCGGAACCGGCTTACCCGCCACGATGGATCCTCCGTGGAGTTATCGAATGTCGTGAGGCGTTCGCGCATACCTCATCGCGCGCTCACAACGCGATCAGGCACGTATCGTACAATCGGTGGAAGAATCGCTCCCAGGCTTGCCCTCCAGAATCGCGGCCGAGCGTGCGGAACCCCGCTTCGAGCTCGTGCGGCATGCGCGGCGAGATCAGAATCGAGGCGCGCTGGCTCTGGAGTCGCTCGGCGATGATCTGATCGAGATACCCCAGCTCGTGGGGATAGGCGGGATCGATGCCAGACAGGACGAAGAGATCGCAATAGCGCATCTGATAGTACATATCCTGCGAGACCCGGTCGGCGATCAGATACTCCTGCTTCTGGCGCGGATCGGTCAGCGTGTTGATGTCCGGCGCGGCGCCGGGCGCCAGCTCCACTTTCAAAACGTAGGCATTGAGCGCGAAGTCACGCCAGGGCACCAGGTAGAACGACATCATCGGCCGGTACTCGCGCATCCGGTCGCCGATGAACTTGCCGATGCGACCGGTACGCTGGCGGTCCGCGTTGAAAATCAGCCAGCCCTGCCCCTCGCGGAGTCGAAGGTTGATGCTATTGAAGTAGGTGCTCAGGCGCCCTAAGAGATCTCGATCCTGAGTTGAGATGTTCTCGATCACCCGTGACCTCCAGTCGAGCTTCCCCCCGCCCACCTGCGCTGGGGAAAAATCGTGAAGCTCGGCTCGCTCCGCCCCGGCTCGACCCCCTGGGGAATCGGCGACGCCACCCCCGAACCACCCATCCTGGCGCCAAACCAGCGGGCACGGTTGCTCCTCACCGACATTGTACCACAGGGTTGCCCTCCCCACCCAGTTCATCGTTAGCCGAGCCCAGGCCGCGAAGACCCGCTATCCCAGGGCTGTCAGCCTGGACCAAGGCGGTGTAAAATAGGACGGAGAGCTCCTGACCTTGAAGCTGGGGGTGGCGATGAAGAATTTCGCTCGGGGAATCGGGTTCCTGGTTCTCTCGCTGGTCATCGGCGAAATCATCAAGAAGCTTCTGACCAGCCGACTTGGAAGGACCGTTCTCGGGCGGGCTGGCCATCCCGAGCTGGCGACGTTAGAGGGCGCGAACGAGGCGAGCAAGAAGGTGAAGCAAGGGGTCGATCTTGCCCGCTCGCTGACGCGGGAAGAACAACCCGCGGCGCCGCGCGAGCGAGCGTCAGTTGGACCGCGCTGGGCGCGGATCGCCCGTGATGCCTCGGAGATGCTGCTGGCCACCGGGGGACTGCTCAGGGCGGTGTCCGACTTCGTCCACGAAGACGAGCAGCTTCGCAAGCGCTTCGAAAAGATTGGTGCCCGGATCGATTGACCGGGCGCCGCCGCGCCGGAGCAAGATTCTTATGTGCTCAAGGGTATCGTCGTGAAGTTTGGTGCCTTTCGCTCGATCCTGGTCTGCATCGTCCTGGCTGGCACACTGGTTGGTTGCGGGCCGGTTTTGACCAGGGCGTCGGTCGCGACACCGGCCGCGGGTCCCGTCGCGACGCCGGCCGCCGTCGCGGCGCCGCGATCTACCGCCGCCCCGTCCCAGGCATCGCCGCCCGATCCGCTCGGCGGGACCGGGGCTGGCGCCATCGCCGACGTCGCGGCGAAGGTCAAGCCGGGGGTCGTCCAGATCACCAACGAACAATTGACACTCAATCAGCTCGGCCAAACGACGAGTCTCGTGCCCAGTGGCGTTGGCTCGGGCGTGATTTTCGACAAGGACGGCCACATCCTGACCAACAATCACGTCGTCGCCGGCGCGCAAAAACTGACGGTCAGCCTGCCTGACGGTCGATCCTTCCCCGCGACCCTGGTTGGGCGGGATCCGCACAGCGACCTGGCGGTTATTCAAATCAAGGGCGACAATCTACCGATCATCCCGCTTGGCGATTCGACCAAGCTGGTGGTGGGCCAGTGGGTGGTCGCGATTGGCAACGCCCTCGCCCTCCAGGGCGGGCCGACGGTGACCGCCGGCGTCGTCAGCGCGCTCGGTCGCACCGTCCAGGAGCCCCCGAGCAGCAACGGCCAGGCCGGCCCGTTCCTCTTCGACGTGATCCAGACCGACGCCCCGATCAACCCGGGCAATTCCGGTGGTCCACTGGTGAACCTCAAGGGCCAGGTGGTCGGGATCAATACCCTCGCCGTGGTCCAGGCTGAGCCGGGGGTTCCGGCCCAATCGGTCGGCTTCGCGATCGCGATCGATACCGCGAAGCCGATCGCCGATGAGCTGATCGCGACCGGGCACGTCACCTACGCGTTCCTTGGCGTCGGTCTCTACCCGAATAGTCCGGCGTTCGCCGCGCGCTTCAATCTGCCGTCCAAGCCCGGCATGATCGTGACCGACCTGGTCCCCAACGGGCCATCCGCCCAGGCCGGCGTTCAGCAGGGCGACGTTATCACCGCGATCGAAGGCAAGCCGATTACCGACGAGAGCACCCTATCGCGAATTCTCCTGGGCCACAAACCGGGGGACAAAGTCAGTCTGACCGTGGCGCGGGGCTCCGGCCAGCAAACTCTCACCGTGACCCTCGGAACGGCGCCGTCGTCGTCCTGATCGCCATCGAATAGCACGCATGGGCCAGGACTTGTTGGTCGCGATCGGGCGACTGCAAGATTGCGAGCGTGAGACAATGGCGGTGGAATTCAGTCACCTGGCGGTGCCATGCTCTGGATCCTCCCACGCCTGGTCGGACGGCTTCGTTCGCTTGAGATCGTCATGCGGTTTACCCTGATAGGGCTGGCGGTCGGCTTGATCGTCACCACCGCGATTGCGCTGGTGATCGACGCCCGACTCACGACCATGATGCTCGCGCGAGTAGCGGAAAGAGCCGTCGATCAAGTGGATCTCGGAGTACAGCCCCACGTGAGCGCGGATGACTTCACGCCTCCGTTCACCGACACCAAGTACGAAGACCTGGCCAGGCGTCTCAATCCGGTCGTCGCCATGGTTCACCAGAACGGAGTGATCCGGCTGAACGTGTTCGCGATGGATGGCACCATTCTGTACTCGGACCGATCCCGGTTACGTGGTGAGCACGAGGCTCCGGATGAGGATTTGTTCGCGGGTGCTCTACGAGGAACGGTGGGCCAGGACGTCTCAGATCTGGAAGGCCCGGAAAACTCGGACCTGAGGCAACAATTTGGCAGCGCCCTCGAAGTGTACGCGCCAGTCACCATCGGCGGTCAGGTGATTGGAGTCTACGAGATTTATCAGGACCTGTCGCCGATCCGTCCAATTCGCCCTCTGGTCTGGACCACCGTGTTCGCCGGTCTGCTCGTCCTGTTCGGCGCCCTGCTGCTCGTGATGCGCGAGGCCGCCTCGCAAATTCGTCGCCAACAGACCGAGCGTGAGCGCCTTCTCAGTCAAGCGGCCGATGCCGACACTTTACGCCAGCTCAATCGACTGAAGAGCGAGCTTTTGGCCGCGGTTTCCCACGAGCTTCGCTCTCCACTCTCGGTCGTCGCGGGATACGCCGAGTTGCTCGCCGCTCAGGCACCCGATCGTGATCCCAGCGAAATCCGCCAGGTCGCCCAGGAAATTCACCGAGGAAGCCTCTTGATGGCGCGCATGGTCGCCGACTTGATCGACTTCAACCAGATCGAGCGTGGCGTCTTTCGCCTGGAGCGCCAGTCACTCGACCTGGCGAATCTGACTCGGGAAAGTATCGCAATGTTCGCACACGACCCTCAGTTCCCTCGTCTGAGGGTCGAGGTTCTGACCGAGTCGGTGGCAGTCGAGGTCGATCCGGCGCGCGTCAGCCAGATCGTCGTCAACCTGATCTCGAATGCCCTACGGTATGCGCCGACCGGACCGGTCACGGTACGTTTGACCATGGTCACGCCGGGCGAGGCGCTCCTGGAAGTGCGCGACGAGGGCCCTGGCATTCCCTCGGAGGTACAGAGCCACCTTTGGGAGATGTTCTACCGAGCGCCCGAGGTCCGGGGCGTGTCGATCAAAGGAACCGGCATCGGCCTCGCCCTCGTCAAACAGTTGACTGAAGCGCACGGTGGAAGCGTCGACGTGGTTAGCCACGTTGGCCAAGGGGCGACGTTCCGCGTTCACCTGCCGGTCACCTCGAGTTGGTCGCCACGGCCCGAGCGCGTCGACCAATGGCTGGAGCCGGTAGCGGTGCTATCGGCGCAGGGTATAACGTAGAATCGTCGGAAGACAAGCAACCTGGGAGCGCGGGCGTCTCGCCCGCCCGGG
>JBOGTX010000653.1:0-3068 GCA_050695695.1 Chloroflexota bacterium | reverse complement strand
CCGCGGACCGACGTGCACGGCGCTGGCCGGGTCCAGCCAGACGAGACTCCCGCCGCCCGCGCCGACCTCGGCGACGTCGATCGCCGGCACGCGGACGACGTAGCCAGCGCCCCGGTTCAGGCGGTTTCCCAGGTTCAGCCCCGATCCAACCTCGTACTCGGCGGCGTGAAGAAGCTGACCGTCCTCGACGATCGACGCCTTCGCGGTCGTTCCCCCCATGTCCAGAGTGATGACGTTGGGCAGATCGAGCCGCCGGGCGAGGCGTTGCGCCGCGATCACCCCGGCGGCCGGTCCCGACTCGATAATGTGGATCGGACGCGCAGCCGCGGCCCTTGCCGACATCACGCCCCCGTTCGACTGCATGACCAGGACCGGCGCGGTTATCCCGACCTTCGCGAGCCCATCGTCCAGCCGCGAGAGGTAGCGACCGATAACCGGGCGAAGGTAGGCGTTGACCACAGTGGTGCTGGTCCGCTCGTACTCGCCGATCTCCGGCAGAATCTCGGAGGAGAGCGAGAGCGGAACGTCCGGGGCCAATTCGGCGACGATCTCGGCGAGACGCCGCTCGTGGGCGGGATTCGCGTAGCTGTGCAGGAGGGAGACGGCGAGCGAGGCCACCCCTTCGCCGAGCAGGAAGCGAATCGCGTCGCGGGCCGTGGCCTCATCGAGCGGCTCGACGACCTGCCCGTGCCGATCGAGGCGCTCGCTGACCTCGAGACGCCAGCGGCGCTCGACGAGCGGCGTGGGCTTCCGCCAGCTCAGGTCGTAAAGGCGCGGGTAGCGCAGCCGGCCGATCTCCAGGGTATCTCGAAACCCTCGGGTAGTGAGCAGGCCAGTCGGCGCGCCCCGGTGCTCGAGGATCGCGTTGGTGGCGATCGTGGTGCCGTGGAGAATCTCCCGAACGGTCATCGGATCGATCGCCAGCTCGTCCAGCAGGGCGGTTAGCCCGTCGAGGATCGCCTGACGGTAGTCGTCCGGGGTGGAGGGAATTTTGCGCGTCGCGATCGGTCCCGCCACGCCGACGATCACCAGATCGGTGAAAGTCCCGCCGATATCGACGCCAACGCGGTAAGGTCCAGCCGGCCGCTCGTCCAAGCGCGGCCTCCCGATCACCGAAGATCTAGCCTGGGGCGCGCGGCCATGGTATCCGGGAAGGGCAAGATCGCGCAACTGCTGGCGAAGGCGCGGATGATCAGGATGCGCTCATGGGTAATCCTCGGGGTTGGTGGCGAGGAGTCCGGCCCAGCGCGCCGCCTCCAACCGTGCCCGGTTGAATCCTCCACGGGCGCTGGCCAGGTGGAGCGCGTCGAGGGTACGCAGGCGAATCGTAGGTGGACCGGAGAAGAGGAGAGTCGCCGCATCCTGGATCACCGGCTGAGTCAGCCCCAAGACGATGCACTGTTGGGCATCGGCGAGAAACCTGGCAAAGATCGCATCGCGCTCGTATCGAGATAATGCAGCGGCATCCCCGTCAGACCCGATCCTCGCGCCGCCGCGCCGGCCAATTGGACCATTCTTCCGACCCGTCCCGATGGTCGCCAATGGGCGCTCGAAAGGCAGGCTCTTCGGGGTCCGCTTCGACGATCACGAATGCCTTTTCCCGGCCTGGCAGTTCGTCGAATCGCCCACGGGGGGCGAGAGTAGCGCCCTGCCCGCCGTTGCCAGCGCGCTGGGAGACGCCCATTCCTGGGATATGGCCAGGTTCTTCCCGACTCGCCTGTCGGCGCTTGGCAGCCGCTCCCCGCTCCGAGACGTCCGAATTGCCCACCGACATGGTCAAAATCCGGCGCGTGGTGTTCGAACGCTTCGATACCACACGCGACTATGCGGCCGGACCAACTGCTACTGTGGACAAAGCCTGGCTAAGACCCGCCCGGTAGAATGATCTCGGAAAGAGGTGGCACGCTAGAAGGAGTCTCGGGTGAGGACCGTCAATCCAAACTGGGTAAAGTTGTGGTCAAATGTGAAGGCGTGGGTATCGTAAGGCGCTCCATCGCGGCGAAACTGGTGGCATCGGTTAGCGAGAAGCTCTTGTCGTCGTAACGCTCGATAATCTGACGGGCCCGGCGCTCATCGGCAAGGCTGACCCGAACGATCGTCGTGCTGCTTGCCTCGATCGTCTGAAGGGCACGGAGAGCGGCAAGTCGCCCACGACGAATGAGAATCAGCGCGTGTGGCTCGGCGAGGATAAAGTTCGTGGTGAACAGACGAACCGGCGCCTGGGCAAAATGGGGAAGCAGCGTCGTGGCCGGCGCGTTGTTCGAGTCGCTGAGATCAGTCAAGGCGTCGTAACCGGAGGTGTCCACGAAGACGGGAGAAACGGGCAGGCCCGGCCGTGATCTCATGCGTGAGTATCGGCGGTCTAGTCGTCCCCCAATCCGCGCATCGCCATTGCGAGCTGAATGGGCAGCTCTCCTCGCCGCGGCCGGACTCCGGCTGGCGAGTATCTCGGCGACCCGCACCCGGCTGAGCGTCATCGAAGGCGTCGCCGGGTAGGGCTCGCGGCGCACCATCTCCCGTGATTTCGAGCGTTGGCAAGGTGTCATTCGGCAGGATCGACCGAATGTGCAGAGGGTTGTTGGAACGCGACGAGGTATGACCAACGACAAAAGCACGCACCGAGACAAGACATGCATGAAGCATCCGGGGATCAAGAATTCGATGTGGCAGTGATCCATGTCATCGAGGCAACGCAGCACTTTCTCCAGGGGGACGCGGCGGGATGGAAGGCGGTGTGGTCGCACGACGACGACGTGACCTTGTTTGGCGGCCGCGGCGCCTACGAGCGTGGCTGGGCGCAACTGGCGCCCCGGTTCGACTGGATCGCCGCCACCTACGCCGAGAGCCGCGACTTCGCATCTGAGAACATCTCCACCGTCGTGGGCGCGGATCTGGCCTACGCCGTCGGGATTGAGCGCTCCCGCATGCGCTTCCAGGGGCGGGAAGATTTCGGGCCGGTGGTGCTGAGAGTCACGCACATCTACCGCCGCGGGGACGATGGCTGGAAACTCGTCCACCGCCACGCCGATTCGCTCGTCGAGGTCAAGGACACCCGCGAGATCTATCCT
>JBOGTX010000652.1:0-2760 GCA_050695695.1 Chloroflexota bacterium | reverse complement strand
GATCAAGATCCAGTTCAGGACGCTGAAGTTCGGGTTGAACAGCCAGGTCCAGGCCATCGCGCTCAGCACCGCGGGGACGATCCAGGGGAGCAGCACTCCGGAACGGATCACCTTGCGGAAGGGAATTTTCTCATTCAGAATCAGCGCCAGAACAAACCCGATCGGAATCTTCAGGGCCTCGGAGCCAACGGTATACACGAGGGTGTTCCGGACGCTCTCCCGGTAGATCGAATCCTGGGCCATCTGAATGAAGTTTTCGAAGCCGATGAAGTGGGCCGGCGCCCCGATCGTCTTGTCGGTGAAGCTCAAAAGGATCGCCAGGACAAACGGGTAGCCGACCAGGCCAAGGACGATGATCACGGTCGGCGTGACCAGCAGATAGCCGAGGATGTCCTCGCGATCGAGCAACACCGCTAACCGAGCGGTACGTCTCGGGCGTGGCGTCGCTCCAGCGTGAGTCTCCGATCCGCTGGCTTGCATTCGGGTTACTCCTACAACCCCTTCGCGATGAACGACTTGTACTGGTCCGAGGCCCACGAGATCGCCTGGTCCGGCGTCATTTTCCCGGTGACGGCCTGGACGAACATGTCGGTCAGGGTGAACTTGGCGACCGACTCGGCGACCGCGCGGGTTGGCGGTCCCTTCCAGCCCAGCATCCGGTTGATCTTGTTCAGATCGCGGAAGATCTTGAGCTTGGGATCGTCCGGCCAGGCATCTTCGGTCTCGATGTCGTTGAGCGCCGGGACGAAATAGGACTGGCCGGTCTTCGTCCAGGGGACCAGGAACTTCTTGTCGAACCACGCGGACATCCAGGCGTTGATCCCGTCCTGGTTCTTGCTCGACGCGAATCCGGCCCAGTGGTTGATGTTGAAGCAGCCGAATCGGCCGGCTGGTCCCTGCGGCCAGTTGGCGAACTCCATCGCCTTGGCGATTCGCTGCTGGTTCGAGTCTTTGGAGTCGCGCCCGGCGAGGTAGATCGTGTTGACGTTCGTCGTCGCCGAGACTTTTTCAGCGAGGAATGCCTGGTTGTTGTCCGGGTCGAGCCACGACAGCACGGCGGAAGGCATCTGTTTGAACGCCTTGGTATACCAGTCGATCGCCGCGCGGGTCTCCGGAGAGTCGATCGTGGTCTTGGTGCCGTCTTCCGAGAATTCGGCGCCACCAAACGCCCAGAGCACCGGGTAGTTGGTGGAGCGCGAGTCGCCGGTGGCGTGCCCGAGGGTCATGCCGATCGGTTTGCCGTACGCGTTGACCTTGGTCGCCGCGGCGAGCAACTCGTCGTAGGTATCGGGAAAGCTGGCAACGCCCGCCGCCGTGAAGAAGTCCGGCCGCCAATTCCAGGCGTCCGGGGCCTGGCCGATCATCAGTCCTCGCCACTTGCCCTTGACGATGCAGGCTTGCTTCGCCACGTCGAACCAGCCGTGCCAGGCCTTGGCGATGTCGTTGGCGACGTTGGTGACGTCGCTGAGCTTCTCGCCGTAGAGATAGATATCCGTGTCGGCGCAAATGAAGAGGTCGGCCCCGGTGCCGTTTTCGATGATCGCGTCGATCTTCGTCTGCATCTGGTTGCCGAGACGCTCGATCTTGACGTTCATGCCGGTGTTGGCGGTGATTTGCTTGCCCAGGTCGTCGGTCTGGGTGTTGTTCGCCGGCACGTAGAACACCCCGGCCAGGACGTCGAGGGTCGTCCCCTTGAGGGATCCTCCGCTCGGCACGGCAGCCTGAGCCGGCGCGGTCGTGGGCGCGGCCGACGTGCCGCCGGACGACGCGGCCGGCGCGGCGGTCGGACTCGCCGGGGCCGCGGAGCTACACGCGGCGATCGCGCTCACCGTGGCGGCGGCGCCAAGTCCGGCCAGAAACGACCGCCGGCCGACCCGCCGTGAAAGACGTGACTGGAGCGACACCTACTTCCTCCTCATCAGTTCAACCAATCCCGAAAAACAGCCATCCGTGGCCCGTCTGCTTGTATACAGTCGCCACGCGACAGGGCTCCGCGCATCGTAGGTCATGGGCCAGTCAGAGTCAAGAGGCAATCGTCAGGCGGCCGCCAGGGTCCGGTTCAAGCCACAGATCAAGTCGCGCACGATCTCGATCCGGGGCACCGGAACCCCCGCCTTCTCCGCCCGCGCGACCATGTCGGCGAACACCGCGTCCGCCTCCATCGGGCGACCGGCGAGGAGGTCCTGGGTCATCGACGGGAGACCGGTCGCTCCGGTCCGCGCCGACGCGGGAGGCGCCGGCTGGGCGAGCGCGACGGCGAGTGTTTCTTCATCCGATCGCTCGACGTAGGTCCGGATCGGAAAGCCGGCGTAGTCGCCGAGCTGGACGCCGGACGCGGCGGCGACCGCCGCGCACTCGCGCAGCAGCGAAAGGTAGGCGCGCAGCAGCTCCGGATTTCGCAGCATGACCGGGGCGGCCCCGCGGGTCAGCACCGAAACCCCGAACACGCCGACCGCGTTGCACTCCTTCGACCAGAGAACGCTCTGAATGTCGCGGGTTGCCTCGGCCGGGATCTCGGCGCTTCGGAGGGCCGCGACCGCCTCGTTCACCCGCTCGGAAACTCCCTCCGGAAACTCGCCGAGATAGGTCATGCCGCGGCTGGAGACGGTCACCTCACCGCTCGCCTGCCGTCCCGCGCCAAGGATCGTCACCGCTCCAACGACTCGCTGCTCGCCGAATGCCTCGCGCAGGACGTCATCCTTGACGAGGCCGTTCTGGACGCCGGCCACCCACGACGATGCGTCGCTCGCGCCTGGCCAG
>JBOGTX010000651.1:0-3037 GCA_050695695.1 Chloroflexota bacterium | reverse complement strand
CGCGCTCCCAGGTTGCGTGTCTCCCCATGCTCCCGGGTCGCGGCCATTCGTTACCTAACGCTCGACGCTGATCGCGCGATCGCGTAAACTTCGGTTATGACGAGTGCCGACCAACTCTCCCCCGGTTCTTGGGAGACCGACTCCATCGCGTTCCACCAATTGGTCGAACGGGTCGCGGCGTGTCGGCGCTGCGCGGCGATGGAGGGACGGCGGCGCGTGCTGAGCGCTTTGAATGGTCCACTGGACGCGCTGGTGCTTTTCGTGGCCGAGGCGCCGGGACGTCTCGGCGCCGACCGAACCGGCGTTCCGCTCAGCCAGGACCGATCCGGCCAGAATTTCGATCGCCTGCTCGCGGATGCCGGACTTGCCCGCGCCGACGTCTTCATCACCAATGCCGTCCTCTGCAACCCCCGTGACCCCGGCGACCGAAATCGTCCCCCTGGCCCGGACGAGCTCGCCAACTGTCTCTCCCATCTCTCCGCCCAGGTCGATCTGGTGTCGGCGCCGATCGTCGCTACGCTTGGGGTCACCGCGCTCCAGGCGCTCGATCGGATCGAGCCACACGGCGTCCACCTGCGCGAACAGGTTGGCCGCGCTCTCCCCTGGCGCCACCGTGTCCTCATTCCCCTGTATCACCCGAGCGCCCAGGCAATGCTCCACCGACCGTTCGAGCTTCAACGGCGCGACTATCGCGCGCTCGCCGAGCTGGCACGCGGGCTTCCGGGCTCGACTTCCTGAATCGCCCGGTCGGCCCATCGCTTGACCTCTTCGACGACCCCGATGCTGGGCATGTCGTCGAGGGTACACCAACGCAGCATCTCGCTCTCGTCATTACCGATCGTCTCGACCGACGAGCCCTCGGTTGGTCGGGCAAAATAGATCAGATCGATGTGCTGGTGCCCCGGCTGGATGTCTTCGAGCTGAATTCCGTAGGGCCGCACCAGTTGGCGCGGAGCGTCGATCGGAAGTCCGGGTTCGCCAATCAGCTCGACCGAAAGGCCGGTCTCTTCGCGGACCTCGCGCGTCGCGGCTTCGTCTGGCAGCTCGTTCGGCTCGAGGTGTCCGCCCGGCGGCAGCCACTTCTGGATCTTACGATGCCAGAGGAGCAGGACTCGACGCTCGTGCACGATGAAGGTAGCAACTGTAAAATCGCGGCTGATCGTGGCGGGCGGATTGGAATCGCGATCGCTCATCGTGCCCCATTCTACCATTGACGGTAGAATAGGGGGAAGCCAGAACCTGACCCGCGATTCAGGGCAGGTCAGGGATGGCGGATGGAGGGTCCGCTTGATCAGCCTCGACTATCTCGACCTCATGTCGGATGTTCCGGAGTCGGAGCGTCGGCTTGCCGAGGAGACCCGCGAGGTCGTGGAACGCGACGTCCTGCCCCGGGTGGCCGACCTGTACGAGTCGGGCGAATTTCCGCGCGACGTGGTCACGACGTTTGGCCAGATCGGATTGCTTGGCGCGCCCCTCCGGGAATTCGGGAACGCGTCGCCGCTGGCCTGGGGGCTGGCCTGCCGCGAGCTGGAGCGTGTCGACTCCGGCCTGCGCAGCTTCGTGTCGGTGCAGACCTGCCTGGTGATGGAGGCGATCGAGCGATTCGGCTCGTCCCCGCAGCGTGACGAGTGGCTGCCGCGCTTGTCCAGGGGAGATGTTATCGGCTGCTTCGCCCTGACCGAGCCGGGCCACGGCTCCGATCCGGCCGGCCTGGAAACGCGCGCCAGCCGTCTTCCCGATGGCAGCTACCGTCTCGACGGGCACAAACGCTGGTCGACCAACGGCACCCTGGCGAGCCTGGCGGTGATCTGGGCCCAGACCGTCCCGGAGCAGGGCGCGAAGGGGATTCGCGGCTTTCTGGTGCCGATGACCGCGGCTGGCCTCACCGTCCGCCCGATCGACCGCAAGCTGTCGCTGCGGATCTCGGCGTCGTCCGAGATTCTGCTGAACGATTGCCGGGTACCCGAGGCGGCGATGCTGCCGTCGGCGGCTGGCCTCGGCCCGGCGCTGTCCTGCCTGAACGACGCGCGGTACAGCATACTCTGGGGCGCGCTTGGCGCGGCCGAGGCCTGCTTCGACGCCGCGCGGGAGCACGTCGGGGGGCGAGAGCAGTTCGGGCGCAGGCTGGCCGGCTTTCAGTTGGTGCAGGAACGGCTGGCCGACATGGTGGACCTGATCAGCTCGGCTCAACTCTTGGCGACGCGGCTCGCTACGCTCAAGCAGTCAGGCAGATTGCGCCATCAGCAGGTGAGTCTGGGGAAACGTCACAACGTCGCCGCGGCCCAGACCGTCGCGCGGCACGCCCGGGCGCTGTTGGGCGCCGAGGGAATCCTGGTCGATCGCGCGGTCATGCGCCACCTTTGCAACCTGGAAACGCTCGCGACCTACGAAGGGACCGAACAGATTCATACCCTGGTGATCGGCGCCGACGTGACTGGCCTCAGCGCCTTCCGCTAGGTCATCGGAAACCAGGCGGCGAGGCCGGCCAGGGCGGCGAGGTAGAGCCAGTCGATCCAGAAGCGACGCAGCCGGTTGAGCGCGATCAGCAGGACCGCGACGGGGATGGCGCCGATTGCCAACAGATTTCCTTCGGCCAGGCGATCGAGCGACACGTTCCAGAGACTACGAGCGTCGGCGCGGCTCGGGATGGCCTGCAAGGCAATCGACGCGCCGAGCATGCCGGCGAGCAGCGCCTGGGCAGCGCCCAGTGGGAGCCCGCGGAGCAGATCGGCCTCGGCACCCGAAGCCGTCGCGACGACCGCGCGAAAGAGCAGAAAGCCGAGCGCCGAGTTCAAGAGCAGCGGTCCGACCACGATGACCAGGTGCTGACGCAACTGGTGTGGCACCGCATGGACCACGTAGCCGGACGGACCGGCCGGGTCGAAAAAGACGACGTCCTGGACCCTGGCGCCGACCAGCCGGCAGACGAGATAGTGCCCAAGCTCGTGGATCACGATGCCGGGCAAGGCGAAGATGGATCCGAGACTCAAGGTTGGGTTCCTCGCGATGCGTGACGCGGGGGCACGTGGCCTCACCC
>JBOGTX010000650.1:0-3755 GCA_050695695.1 Chloroflexota bacterium | reverse complement strand
ATCCAGAATGCGCCGCTGTTCGTGGAGGTGTTGCCGGTGTCGCCGGAGAATCGCCATTCGTTTCTCGGCGACGAGAGGCGGAAAGGCATCGCCTCGCCGTAATCGCTCGAGCATGCAGCCATCCTCGGTAAATTCCATGATGTCCTCCAGCGACATGCCGGTCTGCTTGAGCTGGACCAGAAAGCGCAGGAAGGCGACATCGGCCTCGGTGAACTGCCGGATGCCATTCGGCCTGCGCCGGATGGGTGGCAACACCCCGGTCTTCTCGTAGAAGCGGATCGTATAGGCGGAAACTCCCGTCTGTTCGGCAACTTCTTGAATCGTCATCGACAATCTCCCGAACGCATGACTACCGACAAGAAGCATGCACCTTCGAGTCAACTCCAAGTCAAGAGGAAAATGGTCGTCAGCGACCGGGCGGGTACAACGCGGATCCGTTGGTGGGCAAGCAACCTGGGAGCGCAGGCGTCTCGTCCGCTCGCGCCTGGACGCCCCGGGCGGGCGAGACGCCTGAGCTCCCAGCGAGGATCTTCACGATTCTGCGGATGACCCTGATCGGAACTGGAAATATCGCCGCCGACCGAGGATCTGGTACCATGTTCGGGTGAGAGACGACGCGTGGTGACCATGCCGCGGAGCACCCTGTACCGCGCCGCATCAGTGGCGGCCCGGGCAATTCTTGGCATCATCTTCGGGCTGTCGGCCCTGTCGAAGCTCAGCGCGCCGGGGATTTTCCAGGCAGACGTCGCGGCCTATCACATTCTGCCCGCCGTCCTGGTGGGTCCCTTCGCGCTCGCGCTTCCCTGGATCGAGGCGATGCTCGCGCTCTACCTGATCGCCGGACTGTTCCTGCGGACGGCGGCGATCGCCGCCGCCGGACTCCTGCTCTTGTTCACCGCCGCGCTGGCGATCGATCTGTTGACCGGGAACACCGCTCACGGTTGCGGCTGTCTGCAGGCGTCCGGCCTGGCGGCGTCGATCCCGGCGCTCACCTGGCTCTTCGGCGGTCTGACGATCGGCGTCTTCGACGTCGCGCGCGATCTGGTGCTGGCTGGCCTGGGCGCGGTCATCTCCCTCGGCGACTGCTCGACGCTTAGTCTCGACACTGTCCTTTTTGGCGCGGGCGCCCCGGAGGCCGAGCCTCCGGTCGTCGCCTAGCGGAAACCTCTGGAGGTGCCGCCATGAGTCGCGGACAATCAAAGACCCGGGCGCGCAAGAGCAAGGGTGGCGCGACCGCGGCTCCCACGCCGGGAAGGCGGGCGGGAACGATCGGTCCAACCGGCCCGACCACCCGCCGAACGACCTCGAACCGGGGCAAGCGGCGGCGTTTACGGACGATTCTGGGCGCCGGCACGGTCGCGCTCCTCGCGATCGTCATCGTCGTGGCGGTGATCCTCGATCGGACGAAGGCAACGGCCTCCGCGGCCCTGACGAACCCGGTCGACCTGAACCCGGCGACGAAGACGCTGAGCGTTGGTGCCGCCGCGCCTAACTTCGACCTGGCCACCGTCGACGGCCAGCACATCAGCCTCAGCAGCCTCAAGGGGCATCCGGTCGTGCTGGAGTTCTTCGCGATCTGGTGCCCACACTGCCAGAACGAGGCGGCGACCCTGAATCAGATCGACTCCAGCTTCGCGTCAAGGGGCGAGCGAACCGTCGCGGTCCTCGCGAATCCGTATGGCCGTGACTACGACACCAGCAACGGGACTGACCTTCGCCTTGCCGACCGCGGGGATCTCAGTTGGTTCGAGACGACCTTCAAGGTCCACCACACCACCTTGATCGATCCGACCTTCGCGACGGTGAATCAATACGGGGCGAACGCCTACCCGATGATCTACGTGATCGACGGCAGCGGCAACGTCCAATTCGCCCAATCTGGCGAGGTTCCCTACCAGAGCCTGGCGGACGTCCTCAACCGGATTCATTAAGGCCATGCCACGGTGACAACCGTGGCTTAAGATTAGGTCGGGCGACGCTTGACGATCCGTGACGGTTCCTGCTACACTCATTGCAAATGATTCGCACTAAGTACCGTGACGTGTTCGCCACGCTCCAGGCGCGAGGGCACAAGCTGACCCAGCCGCGTCGCCTGGTCGTCGAGACGCTGGTCGAGCAGTCGCGCGCCATGACGGCGGGCGACCTGCACCGGGCCCTGGCGGATCGCGGGGTGAGTCTGGCCAGCGTCTACCGAACCCTCGAGCTGCTCGAGACGATGCACCTCGCCGAGCCGGTCCGTCAGGCCGGGGACGAGGCGCGCTACATCGCCTGCAGGCCCGATCACCACCATCACGTGATCTGCACCGGCTGCTGGCGCGTGTCGGACCTCGACGCCTGCATCCTCGCGCCGGTCGCCAAAGCGATTCACGAGCAGACCGACTTCGAGGTGGAGAGCCACGTGCTGGAGTTCTATGGACGGTGCGCGGAGTGCCGCCGGTGACACGCCTTTTTTTCGCGCCGGCTATTGCGAATGGCTCGCATTGAAATGAGTCGAGCCTCAGAGGAGGGTATCGTGTCACGTGCGTTTGGTCCTTGCCCGTCCGTAGCGCGGGGGACAAGCCCCCGCGCTACAAGACGACTGAGCCTGGTCGTCGCTCCGGTTCTCTTCGGATTGCTGCTGGTCATCCTTAGCGGCGTCGCCTGCGCGCCGACGAGCACCGCCTCCGACCCGCGGACGATCCAGATCGTCGCGGCGGAGAACTTCTACGGCGACCTCGCGACTCAGCTCGGCGGCGACCGCGTTCACGTGGTCAGCATCTTGAAGGATCCAAGCGTCGATCCTCACGAATACGAGTCGAGCGTCGACGACGCGAAAGCGGTCGCCGACGCCCGAATCGTCATCAAGAACGGCGCGGGGTACGATGCGTTCGTCGACCGGCTCCTGGCGGCCTCGCCACGCTCCCAGCGCGTCGTGATCGACGTGAGCCAGCTCACCGGCCACCGGAGCGGCGACAACCCGCACGTCTGGTACGATCCTCCGACGATGCCGAAAGTCGCCGGGCGACTAACCGACGAGTTGACCCGACTCGATCCCGCGGACAAGGACTACTTCGCTCAGCGCCTCAAGGCATTCAACACATCGGAGCAGGCGGTGGATGAAAGGATCGCGACGTTGAAGTCACGGTATGCCGGTACGAACGTGTTGCCGACCGAGCCGGTGTTCGACTATATGGCCGAGGCGTTGGGCCTGACCATCGTCGACCGGGACGGCGCGTTCCAGAAGGCCGTCGAAGAGGGGAACGATCCACCGGCCTCGGCGGTGGGTGCGTTTCGGCGACAGATCGCCTCGCGCACGATCAAGGCGCTGATCTACAACCGTCAGGCGGTGACGCCAATCACGACCCAGATGCTCGACTATGCCAGGCAGAACGGCGTGCCGATCGTCGCGGTGTCGGAGACCGAGCCAACCGGCAAGACCTATCAACAATGGATGCTCGATCAGCTTGGCGAGCTCCAGAAAGCGTTGGAAGGATGAGGCGCGCCGAACCCGCGTTCCCGACCCGCGCCGATGAGTCGAGAACACCCACGCCACTCGTCGAGCTGCGCGATGTGACCGTCCGGCTCGGCGGGCGAGCCGTCCTGGCGACGTTGACGGCGACGATCTGGCCGGACGAGTTCGTCGGGATCATCGGCCCAAATGGCGCGGGAAAGAGCACCCTGCTCCGGGTGCTGTTGGGACTGATTCGTCCATCGGAAGGAGAGATCCGGTTCCAGGGAATGCCGCTCGGCCGCGGGAATCCCCGGGTCGGCTACTG